>CALBPH010000533.1 GCA_937899365.1 uncultured Leptolyngbya sp. | reverse complement strand
TACGGACTACCTGCACCTGGACAGAAAGACCCTATGAAGCTTTACTGTAGCTTGGTATTGGGTTCGGGCTTTGATTGCGCAGGATAGGTGGGAGACTTAGAACTAAGCCTTGTGGGGTTTAGTGAGTCGCTGGTGAGATACCACTCTATCAAGGCTAGGATTCTAACATTGAGCCGTTATCCGGCCAGTGGACAGTATCAGGTGGGCAGTTTGACTGGGGCGGTCGCCTCCTAAAAGGTAACGGAGGCGCGCAAAGGTTCTCTCAGCACGCTTGGAAACCGTGCGTCGAGTGTAAAGGCAATAAGAGAGCTTGACTGCAAGACCTACAAGTCGAGCAGGGTGGAAACACGGCCTTAGTGATCCGACGGCTCAGAATGGAATGGCCGTCGCTCAACGGATAAAAGTTACTCTAGGGATAACAGGCTGATCTCCCCCAAGAGTTCACATCGACGGGGAGGTTTGGCACCTCGATGTCGGCTCATCGCAACCTGGGGCGGTAGTACGTCCCAAGGGTTGGGCTGTTCGCCCATTAAAGCGGCACGCGAGCTGGGTTCAGAACGTCGTGAGACAGTTCGGTCCATATCCGGTGCAGGCGCAAGAACATTGAGAGGAGTCCTCCTTAGTACGAGAGGACCGGGAGGGACGCACCGCTGGTGTACCAGTTATCGTGCCAACGGTAAACGCTGGGTAGCCAAGTGCGGAGCGGATAACCGCTGAAAGCATCTAAGTGGGAAGCCCACCTCAAGATGAGTGCTCTCATGGGGTTAACCCAGTAAGGTCACGGGCAGACTACCCGTTGATAGGTTCTAAGTGGAAGTGTGGCAACATACGTAGCTGAGGAATACTAACAGACCGAGGGCTTGTCCTACAGTCTTAAGTGGCTTGAAACGAACTATCGATGTATTCGACAATTACTAATCTATGCAGTCTTTCAGGGCTCTACTGACTCAGTAGTAGTAAGCTCTAAAGCTTTCCTGGTGCCTATGGCGGTGTGGTCCCACTCCGACCCATCCCGAACTCGGTTGTGAAACGCATCTGCGGTGAAGATAGTGAGGGGGTTGCCCCTTGTGAAAATAGCTCGGTGCCAGGGTCCTATTAATCAAAAGAGTGTTCTGTCCACTTAGGATTGAATGCTCTTTTGGCGTTTAAACCTGCTATGGTATTTGCCAATCTGGCTGTAAACTATGCCACCAACGATAGGATTAATTGTAATCGCCTAAAGACTTAAGTTGAATTTTCCGCCAGTGGGCATCGGCCTTGCGATCGGTGCAAAATTCTAAAATTCTAAGAGAGGGGTGATCGGGTAGAGCCAAGTCTTTAATTTGATTGGTCAGTTGCTCCCATGTCTTGATGAGAATGTGCTGGACTGCATAGGCATCACACAGACCTGCGATATTAACTGTTTGGGGAGTGGCAAAGTACTTTTCAAAGGGGGGTTCAAAGTTTGCAATGGGAAGCATTTCAAAGATGCCGCCCCCTTGATTATTGATGAGGATAACGGTAAGCGATCCGTTTAAGTAGCGGGCGTTTAACAGACCATTGGTGTCGTGGAGAAAGGCAAGATCGCCTGTGAGCAAAAGACTGTTTCGATTGTTGTGGGCAATGCCCATGGCGGTGGATAGGGTGCCGTCAATGCCGTTGGCACCTCGGCTGAAGTAGGGTCGGATATGGCGGTCATTGGGCTGCCAGAAGGATTCCATATCACGGATGGGCATGCTGTTGGCGATAATCAGGGGAGTATCGCTCGGTAGATACTGAGCGAGTAGCCAGGAAATTTTCCCTTCGAAAGGAGTCTTTATCTCTTGAAGGGTTTGTGTAAGATTGTGTTGGAGAGAGCGATCACAATCAATCCAGTTCTGACAATACGGACTTATTTGATTATCTGGCTTTTGAAGCATCTTTTCTGAAGCAACTAATTCTCCTAAGTGTTCTACAGAAATCTCTAAGCGTTGAGTTCTGCCATGGAGAGGATCTACATTTAGTGGGTGGGGAGTCACCTGATAGGTCAACGGTTGATGCTGATACAGCCACTGGCGTAACACTTTACTGGTTGGCAGTGGCCCTATCTGAATCACATAGTCTGGAATGAGGGCATCAGCATTGTGACGCAACAAACTACCGTAAGTACTGATGAGATATGGGTCGAGAGACTGGTAGTTACGTAGTGGAGAAAGACTCTCTGCCAGCACTGGCCAACCTAAGGCGCGCGATAGCTGGGCAAGGGCACAACAGTAGTTTTCTGGATCCTGAGGCTGTGCTGGTCCAGCAATAATAATGCCTTGTTGACTACGAGACCAATGTTCTAAAAGCTTTTTGGGAAGTAATGGTTGGCTAATCTGCCTTAGCATAGGTGGCAAAAAAGCCGCAAAAAAACTGTTTTCATCTAGTTGTTGTTGTTCTACCGATTCAGATAGGGGAGCTAGAGGATCCCTAAAGGGACAGTTGAGATGAAACGGCCCTGGTATCGGTGATAGGGTTTGTACCCAAGCATTTACCATGGTCTGTCGAGCATAACCTAAGAGGTCTATGTTCGGTATGGCCATTTCGCCATAGCCGTTTACAAAATGGCTAAATAACTTTTGTTGATCGATTGTTTGACCTGAGGCGCAAGCCCGCATTTCTGGTGGTCGGTCGGCGGTCAATACGATTAGGGGAATATGACTTTCTTTTGCTTCAATGACCGCAGGGAAAAAATTGGCACCTGCGGTACCTGAGGTGCAGATAATGGCTACCGGTTGATGCAATCGCTTAGCACACCCTAGGGCAAAGAAGGCTGCTGAACGCTCGTCTAAGATAGGGATGGTTTCAATGTTGGGATGACGAACCAGGGCTATGGTGAGTGGTGTAGATCTTGAGCCAGGACAGATAATGGCTGTGGTGAGCCCTAATCGATTGAGGGTCTCGACCATGACTGATGCCCAGAGGGTATTTGTGTTGCGATAGTCTAATGTATTCACATCAAGGCCCCTAGCAAAGCCTGCAGCTTGAGTTTGACTTCTGCTAACTCGCTGCGAGGGTCTGATTGAGCAACAATCCCAGCACCCGCAAATAGCCTTGCCTGACGACCATCAATTAGGGCAGAACGAATGCCAACGATAAATTCACTATTGCCATTGGCATCAATCCATCCGATAGGAGACGCATAGAGTTCGCGGTCAAAGGATTCTGTTACTTTGAGCAGCTGACTGGCTGTCGCTCTTGGTAATCCTGCAACAGCAGGGGTAGGATGCAAAATTTTGACTAAGTCTAGTGGGGTGAGGCTATGGGGTAACGATGCCTGAATTGGTGTGTGTAAATGTTGAATGTTTGCTAATCGCAATAGCTGCGGTGAATCAGAAAACCTAGGTGTGAGGCCTAAACGAATAAGTTGTTCTACGATAAACTCAACAACAACTCGATGTTCATAACGTTCTTTTGAACTGTTTAGTAGTTGCTTAGCAATGTGATGATCGACTTCAGCTGTCTTACCTCGAGGTGCAGAACCTGCCAGTGCATCGGTTGTGAGCTGTCTGTTGTTAGCTGATGTCGTAATGCTTAACAATCTTTCAGGACTGGCTCCAATAAAAACAGGGCCTTTGCCATTGCTTAATGAAAATACGTAACAGTCGCTGTAGGCTGTTCCCAGGGCTTTGAGGGATGCTGGGATATGAAACGGGTTTGCAGACAATACATCAAGGGCATCTGCTAGGACCACTTTATGAAGATCGGCTCCTTTTAGGCTAGGGAGTACATTGCTGACCATTTGTTCAAAATTGCCTACGTCCCTGACGACTTTTGGCGTCTGTATGGTGGTGGGGGATGATGGACGGGCCGTTTTCGCTATATTTTCTAGGGCTTGAATCCGCTGTTTGATGTCATCAACAAGACGAGTAATATTAACAGCATCGTCAATGAGATAGTTTAGGCTAGCGGTTGTTTGGCCGTTGCGTTGGAGAATTTGTAACTGGGGAACGAATACTTGAGCGGCATCGAACAAACCAGCGGCCTGATCAAAAAAGGTAAACCCACATAGAAAATACGGTTTGATGATAATACCGCTCTGATTTGATACAAGAATGCGACGTTTCCACACATCTACAAACTGTTGCATACGCTCAAATCGATCGGGGCCGGCAGCCCGTTGAGCAATAGTTATTCCTAAACCTAAAAGAGTGTAGTTGGCTGTTGAGTAGTAGAAATGTATTGGGTATGTGTCTTCTAAGGCTTGTAATGCTAACCAAGGTTCGATGGAACTAATGGGTAATGTCAGATTGGCCAGTTTGGCATGCTGATTGTGAGTTGCCTGTCGCTGGCAATCTGACAAAAATCCATGGATTTCTTTACACCGTTCGAATAGGTCAGACTGATAGGGTGCAACGGTCATAAATAGAGCTTAAACGGTTTTTTAAATGGCGAAATATTTCTACAGGTAACATACTTTTAGGTATATGAGCTAGCTGTTCAAGGAGCATGTAAAGAGTCATGAATCCTTGTGAGAGATGCTAGCCAAGGGGCAAATTTAATGCTCTTATGTAGGGCCTTTTAATATGGCGGTGCTGATCCTCGGTATGTATTTATCTGGTAAATATCGGCACATCGCATATCTTACAGATCGGTTCATCCCTTAAACCAGCAATGGCATTAATATTGCCGGTTGCTCAGACTTAGACCATCGGTTATGGCCGTTTGCGGCTGAGGTGCTCTTTTTAGGGTGTGGTTGACGGTGCTAGATAGTTGAGCCGTGTCTCTTGCCGTTGTCAGATAAACTCTTGCAACTCTTGAAATAATTTTTGATAGATCTTGGTCTGAGCTTCGTCTAATAGTTTCTGCGCGTCCTTACGCTTTTGTAAACTGTAGAAAAGGGCTAATTTCTTTAATTTCTGGGGGTCAGGTATAAACCCTCGTTCAAAGTTAGGGTATTTTTTTTCGCTGTTTTCTCTGTCGATTGAGCCGAGGGTGGTGGCTAGGTTCTGGTTGTGGAAGGCCAGCTGTTCATTGCTGCCTACTCGGATGGGGACTGAGACAATTTTGACAACAACATAGTCGTGGGGGAATGGCGTTGTCTTATCTGTAGGTATTAGCGGCTTAACCTGTAGTTTTTGGAGTTTATAGTTGGACCCATCGACGGGTTCTTTGAAAAAGACATAGGCTCCGTAGCGTAAACGAGCTTCGCCTTCTCCGCCTTCTCCATAAAGATCTAGATTGCTAAAAAAGATGCGTCTCTTCTCTTTTCTGACGGTGTTTACTTTTTCCATAACGTCAAAGGCGATGCCGCCAAAGGGTAGGAAAGAGCTTAAGACGATGCCAAAAGTGTTTTTGATGGTTTTGAGACCTTTGGCAATATCTTGATTGAGGCTGACATCGCCCGGTAGCTCCATCACTTCAATTTCTAGATGGACTCGGTCAAGTTTAGAATACTGTTCTTGAGAGTAGATATACTCGCAGAGTAGGTTATTTTTGACCATTCCTGCCGGTACATCGTTCTCGAAAAAGTTAATGGCTTCTACGATGGGATTATTGCCATATTTGAGTCGAGAGCGCACCAGTAAGTCGTTATCGCTCCTTTTGTCATGCTGATCGACAATTAGCAGGGTTTCTAGTGTGACTAGAAATGGGTCACCCTTGTTTGCGATAGGATCGGTTGCCGATGGTTTGGTATCTGCTGGTCTAAGCTGCGCACCTGCTTCAGCATCTAGCTCTGTGATTGGTACAAACCAATGGGGGGTTGGAGGGATATTGTGTGGGTCGGTTGCCATACAGGGATACCAGCGAGCTACGCTTAAGCTTTGTAAGCCACGCTCCGTAAGAGCCTGACAAGTTTGAAAAACTGAGTGATATGGTAAGTTATCACGTTTTATTCAAACCTACCCATGCTGTAAGACGTTGTCAGCATAGTTTAGGGAACTTTACTCGCGGTGTATGGAGTTTAGATCTGTCGTTGATATTCCCCAGAACTACTATGGGCTCATTGGTGTGGGCTCATTGGTGCCTTGGTACTGCAAAACTAACTTTTTGAGCCAGTCAGCACTGGCAAAATTTTTACGTCGAGGTTTTGGGGGCTTTGATCCGTTTGGATGATGGCAGAGGATTTTCAATTTCGTAGGGAGTGACCCACTCACTTAGGGATAGCTGTGTGCCAGCGAGGGGAAAGCGGATATCGCTAAGGGTGAGCTGACCAGTGTGTTCCTGCTGCTGGCGTTGGTGCTGCTGGTGACGTTGCCAGCGACGATAGTTGTGGTGTGTGCGATGGCAGGAGCCACATAAAACAACTGTGGAATCTTCTGTGGGTTTTTCTGTTAAATACTTAGGTTCGTTGTCTGAATTAGCCTTGTCTAAAACAGTAGGGGTATCATTGTAAAGCTTTGTCACATGAAGCATCCAGCGTTTGGGATGAGCTTTGATCTCATCGATTTTGTAACCCACCCGCTGGGCAAAGTCATCTACCAATTCATCCTGACGACGACACAATCTCCCACAGGCGCTACATTGCCAGTTGGCGGCTTGTTTGCGCGCCAGGGCAGTGGGTTGTTTTGTGTTTGAACTGGATAATGGTATCAAGGTAGTAGCACACTGGTCTGGGCCATAGCTTAGCGCTAAATGGCAGTTTTGCAAGGGGAGCCCGTAAAATTGTTGTGATTAACGCCCGATTCTTTACCGAGACTGGGTTACCCGCACAAATGCTGAGTCCACAATGCGGGGTTGTCCATCCACTAGCTGAACCTGAAACGTGCGCTCTTCTTTTTGCATAGAACCATCGCTATAAACATAGGTGTTTTGACCCAGAAACTCTATGGATTTAGGAGTTTGGGCCGTGTTTTCTTCGAAGTGGGCGAGCAGGTGGGGAATTTGGGGATGGGAGCTCAGTTCGTATAGCACCCTTGCTTCGGTATCGAACAGGCGTCGGGCGACTTGGAGTCCTTGGGTATCGTCGATTTGGGGTTTAAGTTGCTTGACGACGCATAATGGGTGCCCTGGCAGGTGCAGGTCCTGGGCTCGGAATGTATGGCCAAAGCCTCCGACACCTAGCTTTTCTACAACTTGGTAGCGACCTCCGAGGGGGTGATCTGACCTATTTTGGGCTTGTCGAAAGTTTAGGTCCATCGGTTTTGAAGGCAAGGGAAACGGAGGAGAGGTTGGGTAGAGGCACGCAACCCAAGGAAGAATTAAGGGTTAATCGAAATCAGGAGAGTAGATTTCGGTATCGTTTTGGTCTGAGATTACAGGATTTGAGGGTGATTCAACGCTTTTGGCTTGGGCTGCAGGTGAATCTTGATAGAACTGATAAAGTGCCTGACTATCGTCAAAGTCTCGGTCATCGGCGATGGCATAAATAAGCCCTTTCTGGAGTAACCATTGGCCCACTAGCATGGCCCCTGCATGGGTATAGTCTCGATTTTGCTGCAACCATTGCAGTACGGCTGCGCCAGTAAAGTAGCTTGGTGACGCCTGGTCCGGGGGCGTTTGTAATTTGATACCCTGTGGTCCCTGCATGGCTTCAGCTAAGGCTTCTAAATCGAGATTAGCTAGCAGGTCAGGCAGGGGGTGCTCCGTTGTTTGTTCAACGGGCTGCTCGACGGGCTCGACAGGGGGCTCTGCCGTCGGTTGCAGAGATGCTGCTGTGGCTGTGGTGTGGCTGTAAGGGGTGGCTACACCGATGGCCTGCTGCTTGAGGATGGTTAAAATTTCGTCTAACTGGGGCGATCGCAAATGCAAATCCTGCTGAGGGAAGGGTACCTCAATGTCGTAATGACGCAGGCTAGCCTCAATGGCATAGTTCAAATCGCTCTTGACCCGAAACTGTTTGCGGGGGTCTCCGGTCCACGCCATAATTTCAAAATTTAGGGCGCTATCGCCAAAGCTTTGAAACCATATTTCTGGTTCAGGACGCAGCAATACTTCGGGGTGATGCTTGATGGCTTCTAGCAAGGCTGTTTTAACTTGGGCAATGTCAGACCCATAGGCGACGCTAACGGGGACCCGTAGACGAGAGATAGGATTACCGTGGCTCCAGTTAATGACTTCGCTTTCTAAAAATCGCGAATTGGGCACAATGATGGTGACCTTATCTAGGGTGGTGATTTCTGTACTGCGGGCCCCCACTTGTTTAACAATGCCCACCAAGTCGCCAATTTTAATAAAGTCTCCTGTCTGAATGGGGCGCTCTAAGGTGATGATAAATCCGCTAATAAAATTGTTGGTAATATTTTGGACGCCAAAACCAATACCGACACCGAGCAAGCTAGCCAGGATAGTAAGGGAGCTGGCGTCGATGCCAAACGCCTGCAGCAGAATGATGATGCCTAAAAAGAGCAGGCTATATTGAATTAAAACGCCCAGAATATCTTGGAGATGGGACTCTATCCTGGCCCGTCTGAGAATATAGATGCGGAAAAGCTGGGCAATTAGCCGGGCGGCAAACCAGAGCCCAACGGTGAGACCAAGTAAGAGGAGCAGGCTGAGGGGAGAGTATTGCTGATTGCCTAGGGCAATGCTCTCGGCGGTGAGCAGGGTGTAAATGGTGTGACGCCAAATACGAATCTGGGGAAACAGACCGGTGATATAGGCAAAAACGGTGAGCCATAGTCCGGCTTTTAGGCCGATAATGCCCAGCTGCCAGAAGACTTTGATCGGTCTTTCCCAGACTGTTAGTGGGTTACCTGGGACGGTGAACCATCGGTTTAAAAAGCGAGAACTGCGGCGGCCAAAAAGTTGGAGTAGGAGGTGGATTGCGATCGCAACCACCACCACCACTACCCCATAGAGCAGCGCTTGCCGAAAATAAGCCGGACCTAGCTCCCACTGACCTTGTTGAAGGGCCGGCTCTAGGAGCTCAGCCCAATCCTGTGCCTGACGACTAAGGGGATAGCTGGGGGTACTGAGATCCACATCTGTAACGGTTGCTAGGGTATTACCGCTATGTTTACTTTGCAGATAAACAGGCCCGTCTTCCTCTACAACAACCTCAACCTCAGGCAGTTGAGAGAGTTTTAACTCTTTTTGCAGCCGCTGATTAATACTTTGAGCCCGGTCAGCGGCAGAAAAATTGCCCACTCCTTGGACATCTAAAACCTTACGGCCATTGACCACAACGGGCGCTGTGGGGTTGGCATTTAGGGGAGTGAGCTGGGAGTGAGCCGGTTGTGCGTAGCCTAACCAGGTAAACGCCACCAGGGTGAGCAACCCTAACCCCCAGCGACGCAGCAACCGCCTAAACTTAAACTGTTGTTGGAATCTCATCAAGAACGCCAAGTTCCATATTGGAGGTATTTAAAGATGACTCTGCCGGTAGCTCAGGTTTAGGCCGGGCCTGGTTGAGCAATGCTTGGGCAGCAAACCAAAGACCAATACCCAAAAGAAGTAAAACACCCCCACCCAACAGCCATCCCAAAATAGTATTAGGTTCAGCCGTTAGCTCTCCTTTCGCCATATGGCTATAGTCGCGGTTTAGTTCAGTAGAATTAGCATCAGCCTTATCAACAATCACGGCTGTGAGCTTAAATGGCCCAATTCTAATAGTGTCTTTGGGGGTCAGCGCCTGACCGCTTTGCTGAATTAATCGACCATTTAGGAATGTGCCATTGGCACTTTGATCTGCAATGTAAAGCTGGCGATTGACTATGGAAATCAATGCGTGACATCGAGAAACTTGCTGATGGTCCAACTCTAAATGGGACACGGGTAAATGCTCTAGCTGCACCGGCATTTTACTCGCCTCCCGTCCAATGGCCACCGGCAGCTGACGGGAGGCGTACTGGGATTCTCCCGTCACCGTATCTTGCCAGCTATGTTTAATTACGACCGGGGCACCTGACATGGGGATATAAGCTACACGACTGGTTTGAGGACGATCTTACTCTAATGGTTTCGGGTAAGGGGGCACGTCGGCCAGGAAATTTTGGTATCGGGCGGTATGTCGGGTGAGTACTATGTCGGGTGGTCGGTCGGTGGGACTGTCTATTGTCAATTCTAGGTTCTCCGTAGACTCGCTAGGGTGACACTGTTCATCTACTCAATTATTTTTGATGACTGCCCATCATGCTTATACCAAGGGCGTGGGGCGCTGCCTATAGCAAACGTTATATGTAAAGCAATTTCAGGCATTGCCGGGAACCGTCCTATGAACCTGATGCAATTGTTGGGTGTTAAATCTAAAGAAACACTTGGAGGTCGGTACAAACTGATCCAACCCCTTGGACAGGGAGGCTTTGGCCATACTTTTTTAGCAACTGACTTACATTTACCCGATCACCCCACCTGTGTGATTAAGCAGCTCAAGCCCCACTTACAGGATGCTGAGAGCTTAGCAACCGCCAGACGTTTATTTGAAACAGAAGCGCGGGTGCTCTATCAGCTGGGGGAGCATGCTCAAATTCCTCGGTTACTGGCGCACTTTGAAGTCGGGCAAGAGTTTTAGTTAGCCCAAGAGCTAATCGAGTGAGAGTCCCTGGCTTATGTAATTCGACCGGGGCAGCCATGGTCCGAGGCTAGGGCCCGTCAGTTACTCATCGAAATTCTCACACCGCTGGCTTTTGTGCATGGGCAAGGGGTGATTCATCGAGATTTAAAGCCCTCAAATTTGATCCATCGTCGGGCTGATAACCATATTGTGCTGATCGACTTTGGGGCCGTGAAGCAAGTCAGCGAACGGCGCGACAGCGGTCAGGCGACCCGAACGATTTCCATTGGCACCCAAGGCTATATGCCCAGTGAACAGCTGGCTGGCAATCCATGGTTTAGCAGCGATATCTATGCGGCGGGGATGATGTGTCTCCAGGCATTGACGGGAACGGCTCCCCACTTAATTAAGCGGGACCCGCGCACCAGTGAAGTGATTTGGCACAGTCCCGATCTAGATATAAGCGAGGACTTTAAAGCGATTTTGGCTCGCATGGTTCGCTATGATTTTCGCGAACGCTATTCAACGGCGACAGAGGTATTAGCTGAGCTACAAGCATTGTCAGATCTTCCTAGCGAGCCTCTGGTAGAGCTGTCAGGAAATGATCTGCCCTCGGGGCCGACCCTGGCGTTAGCCAGCCCCTCTGTTTGTGTGTCTGGCCTGCCTGCCAAGGTATCTTCTGCCCAGGGGGGGCTCAATTTTGCCCAGGGGGCGCTTAAAACAGAGTCGATGCCATCCACGCCGACTCAACCCTTGGATATAGAAAAACTACAGCTACGGTTATCACCCCAATCGTCGCCCACGATTACCAAGGCAGAGGCTTTGTCCACGCTCCTAAATAAACCCATGGGACGATGGTCGATGCTTGGGCTGAGTATGTTGACCGTAGTGGCGCTGGGGCTATTCCGCAACGGTCAGACATTTTCCAATCTGGCCTCACCTAATTTGGCCTCTCAACCGATTGAATCAGCACCGTCAGCGGTGGAGACAGCTCCATCCGCATCGCCGTCGGTCAGTGACGTAACGGCATCGGTTGCGGCACCGGCTGAGACACCGGCTGAGACACCGGCTGAGACACCGGCTGAGACACCGACGACAGCTGCATCTCCAACGGTGAATGGCGCGACAAAACCGGCTGCATCTCCGGAGGCGTCCCCAACTGCATCTTCTGCCGTGAGCACAGCCGCACCGGTCAAGATAGCCGTGCCCGCTGCCAAACCCTCTGTGGATGAGTTGTTGGCAACGGCAAGTGAGCTCCGCGATCGCAACCAGTATTCTGAGGCGCTCCAGGTGTACGACCAGCTACTGGCCCAACCGCCTGATAACGTCGAGGCCCATTGGGGACGGTGCTATAGTCTGAACCAATTGCAGAACTATGGTCAGGCAATTGACGCGTGCGATCGCGCCCATGCGATCGCACCCGACCATATCCAGTCCCTATGGAGCAAAGGCTATGCCCTAGAGCAAAAGGGGCAATCCCAGGCGGCGCTGGATTTATACGATCAAACCCTGGCCCTGGCCCCTGACTATATTGAGGCCTGGAATAATAAAGGGGGCATTCTGTTTCAGCAACAGCGTTTCCAGGAGGCGCTGGCGGCCTTTGATCGGGCTCGGGAAATTGATCCAAATTTTGCTGAAGCCTGGAATAATCGGGGTGCGGCCCTGTGGGAACTAAGACGATTTGATGATGCGATCGCATCCATCGACAAAGCCATTGCCCTCCAGCCAGATTATCCCGCCGCTCAAACATTGCGAGCCCAAATTCGCGAAAAATTAGGCCGTTGAGACGCTGGCGGGCACGGCCCACCCGTCTAACCCCCGAAGCGTTGTAACGGGCGGGCATTATCTCCCAAAAGATTATGGAAGGTGTCAAGCTGTTGGGCCGACGCCTCGATGGGGGTAGTCAGCACCAGCCAGGTAACCCCTTCAGAGCAGGGTGGGGTAGTTAGGGAACCGCTGTAGCGCACCAAGCTATGGTTGTTGGGCAACAAATTCCCAGGATTTATGACAGTAGAGTTAGCTATTTGTTCTCCAGGTTGCTGGGGCAAATGCTTATTGAGAATGGCAAACTCTGGCTGTTCTTTGCCCGGTTTTAGCCATACACCTACAACAGCCAATGCTCCGGTGGAGGGATGTCGATGGACTAAATGCAGCTCCATTGGATAGTGGGTGCCGCCATGGGTGTGTTCGCTGGGGGTGTGGATGTGAAACTGCAACAGCTGGTAAATCTTGTTGTCAAGGGTGAGGGTACAGCTGTTATTTCCAGTTTGCTGAAGCGTACGACCATTGTTAAGAAGGTCAATGGCAATGGGGTGATAGTCAAAACTGACGGCAGCATCCCTAGCCTGGGTAATGTCCAAATCAACAGGGGACTGTCGCTGTCCATCACCGCAGGTGTGATAGTCGGCGGATAGCTCAGCCCAGTGGGTTGGGCCTGATTCATTCCCATAGTCCCATCCAGGTATCTGGCCCAACAGGCTAGCGAAGGAGAATTTTAGAAAAATACGTCGTGTAAGCAGTAGCGAAAAACCAACCATAAATGCCGGTAAACAATGCAGCCTTAAGTAAGATACCCCTTAGCGGTGTCAAGAGGCGTTTCTTAGTATGGCTATGTCGCTCCGCATTCAGGATAGCCGCTTCAAGATATACGCCGTAACGATCTGTTGTCGTTGGCCAGCCTCTGATTTAGGGTCCATAACAAAGCCAGTCCGGTGATAATGCCATACACGGCCCAGCCTTTGGCCTCGACAATGCCCACTAGTGGTCTTGGGATTGTCTGACAAAACTGACTACACAGGACAGCACTGGTGGCCCCATGGATGGCGGCACCTAGACAGCTGGCTGCCAGCCAAACACCCAGT
>CALBPH010000532.1 GCA_937899365.1 uncultured Leptolyngbya sp. | reverse complement strand
AAAGCCGTTGCAAATTCCCAAAACCAAACCACCCTGGTTGGCAAATTCAATCACAGACCGCATTGCTGGAGAAAACTGGGCCACCGCACCACAGCGCAGATAGTCACCGTAGCTAAAGCCACCGGGAATCACCACCACATCCACATCGCCCAGGTCGCCGTCCTCATGCCAGATGCGATGGGTAGGGCGCTTGAGAATATCACGGGTGACGTAGACCACGTCGCGATCGCAATTCGAACCGGGGAATGTGATAACACCAAATTTCATGGAAATCTCGATGGGGTGGGGGGTAACTAATATGTAGGGACTTCCCTCATGGGTGCCCTTGCAAACCATAGGCAGTCAGCCAATATTAGGCCGCCGCCATTGCCTGTAATTCAATCCGATAATTTTCAATCACCGGATTTGCCAAAATCTGATCGCACATTTTATCCAGCTGTTGTCGTGCGGCCTCTTCGCTTTCTGCCGTCAGCGACACCTCAATATATTTACCAATGCGGATTTTTTCCACATTGTCATATCCCATATGCTCTAAACCAGAGCGCACTGCCGTACCCGCCGGGTCGAGTACTGACGGGCGAAGGGTCACATACACCTGAGCCTGATAAGTCTGCGCCACAATATAAATCCAGAATTTTGTGAGGGAGGTTATCCGCCTATCTTATAGCACCCCTGGTCTCACTATCTCGTCTATCCTATTTATTGCATCTGTCTGGTTAGACTAGGACAACGGATATCTCTGAAAGCCTTAAATGACAACCGCTAACCTGACGCGTCATGGGCATTGGCGTAACATTGGCGTAGCTCCTTCTCTGGAGATATGCATCAGATATGCATCCGTCATGCTATTGGAATTGACGCCACGATCTAAGCTAGTAAAACGATATGCTCTTTTAACGCCATGGCCATCCGTCTTACCCGTAACCAGGAGCGCATTCTACAAGCATTACAGGGACTGGAGCAGGCTATTTCCGCCCAGGACCTTCACAGTTCCCTGAGACAAACCGGCAGCCGCATTGGGCTAGCCACCGTTTACCGTGCCCTAGAAGCCCTCAAGCTAGACGGCACTGTCCAGGTGCGTACCTTATCCAACGGTGAATCCCTCTACAGTCTTGCCCACGAAGATCGCCACCACCTCACCTGCCTACGCTGCGGCGACTCTTTGCCGATCGAGGAATGCCCGGTTCACGACCTTGAGAGCCACCTCAACGATTCCCATCATTTCCGCATTTTTTACCATACCCTCGAGTTCTTTGGCCTATGCGCCAAGTGCCAGATAGTCTCAGGTTAGAATAGCGGCATGTACGCTCGGGCGGTTAGAAATGTATCAGAGTGACTCACCTAAGTCAGTGCAAAAGCCGCTGCCCACCATGTACGACCTCCCCAGTGAGTACCCAGAGGAGCTAGGCTTGCCAGACGAGTTTCACGACTTTCAGCCGCAGCTGTTACGCGAGACCTGCAAGCTGCCGAATCACGACGACATTTTTATCGGTACCGATCTTAATATTTATTACGATAGCCGTCATACCCAATGGCATAAGCGTCCCGACTGGTTCTTGGTTCTGGGTGTCCCCAAGGCAAAACAGCAGGAAGATCTGCGGTGGAGTTACGTTATCTGGCAAGAGGGTGTCAGCCCATTTTTAGTTGTTGAGCTACTCTCCCCAGGAACTGAAGATGAAGACCTTGGTCGTGCCCCTCGCCGAATTGCTCAGGGCTTCGTTTATTCAAGCTGACGGGTATTCGTTACGAAGAACAACCTATTGCCGATAACCGCTACTGGTTTGAAGATCTGGAGATGGGGTTAGGTCTGTGGGAAGGTAGTTTCCAAGATGCTGCTGGTGTCTGGCTGCGTTGGTACGATGCGACTGGTGCATGGATTTTAACCTCGGCTGAATTAGCTGAGCAAGAAAAGCAGCGGGCCGAGCAAGAGAAGCAGCGGGCCGAGCAAGAAAAGCAGCGGGCCGATACCCT
>CALBPH010000531.1 GCA_937899365.1 uncultured Leptolyngbya sp. | reverse complement strand
CCCAGGCCGGTACCACCGGGCGTCCGGTGACGGGCACCTGCGCCGAAGGAGAGGTGGGTAAGGTATACGCCGGTCTGTTGCCCTTTAGCATCGAAGAAACGGCCATTGACACCTTGCCATCTACCCAGACCCAAATCTTGATGAATGTGGGCAACCCGGAAGAAGCCCTACGGCTAGCGGCTATTCCCTGTGATGGGGTGGGTCTAGCACGCATGGAGTTTATCATTGCCAACCACATTAAGGTACACCCCCTGGCGCTGCTCAATTTTGACCGGCTAGCCGACAATACAGCCAAGCGAGAAATTGCTACCCTCACTGCCCTCTATGACCATAAACCCGACTACTTTGTTGAGCGGTTGGCCTACGGTGTGGGCACCATTGCCGCTGCTTTTTATCCCAAACCGGTGATTGTGCGTCTGTCGGATTTTAAGAGTAACGAGTACGCTAATCTGTTGGGTGGTGAGGGCTTTGAACCCAGCGAAGAGAATCCCATGATTGGCTGGCGTGGGGCCTCTCGCTATACCGATCCTAACTACTGCGATGCCTTTGCCCTCGAGTGTTTGGCCCTCAGACGGGTACGTAATGACATGGGGTTAACCAATCTGATTCCCATGGTGCCCTTCTGTCGTACCCCCGATGAAGGCCGCAGGGTGTTAGATGCCATGGCCAGCCACGGTCTTGTCCGGGGTGAGCATCAGCTCCAGGTTTATGTTATGTGTGAGATTCCTAACAATGTGATTCTGGCGGCGGAGTTTAGTCAGGTGTTTGATGGCTTTTCCATCGGCTCTAACGATCTCACCCAGCTCACCCTCGGGTTAGACCGGGATTCGGCTCTGGTGGCCCATCTGTTTGATGAGCGTAATGCCGGTGTTAAAGAGATGGTGCGGATGGTGATTGGGAAAGTGAAGGGATGCGATCGCAAAATCGGCATCTGTGGCCAGGCCCCCAGCGACTACCCTGAATTTGCCCAATTCTTAGTAGAACAAGGGATTGACTCCATCAGTCTCAACCCCGACTCGGTGTTAAAAACCACATTGGCCATTGCCGAGATGGAAGCCCAGCTCAGCTAATCTCCCCTCCGCTGTCTGTTGTTATCTATACCACAATTGATCAAGTTTCTTCTCAGCCCAAGGTTTTAATCCTTGGGCTGAGAAAGCATACTAAAGGAGCCCCTTCCACTAACCTTGGGACGCCCCTATGAAACCGCTGATTCATCGCACCAAGATTGTGGCCACCATTGGTCCCGCCAGCCGTTCTCCCGAAGTCATCAAACAGCTAATGCTGGCCGGCATGAACGTAGCCCGACTAAATTTTTCCCATGGTACCTATGCTGACCATGCCCAACAGATTCGTCAGCTGCGGGCTGTCTCCGACGAATTAGAAATGCCCCTGACCCTGCTCCAGGATCTCCAAGGCCCTAAAATTCGCGTGGGTCAGCTGCCTGCTGAGGGTCTCGAACTACGCCCAGGCCAGAAACTAACCCTAGTCCCCATGACCGCTGCCGCCCAGCCGCCAGACACCGTTACCATCGACTATCCCCACCTGGCAGACGAGGCAGACGCAGGCACTCAGCTTCTGTTAGACGAAGGATTGCTAGCGCTCCGGGTAGAGCCAGTCAAAGGCAACAACGTTGAATGCACAGTTGTTATCGGTGGCAATCTCAAAAGCCGAAAGGGGGTAAACCTTCCCACCCTCGAACTCCGACTACCCTCCATGACCGCAAAAGATAAAGAAGACCTGGCTTTTGGGGTGGAACAAGGGGTGGATATTATCTCCCTGAGCTTTGTCCGTAGGCCCGAAGATGTGCAAGCACTCAAAGCTCTGTTAGCTGAAAAGGGAGCCAATATTCCCGTACTGGCCAAATTAGAAAAGCCCCAGGCCATACAAAATTTAGACGCCATTGTTAACGAATGCGACGCCATTATGGTGGCCCGAGGAGATTTGGGGGTAGAAATGAAACCCGAAAAGGTACCCCTGATTCAAAAGCGCATCATTCGTCTTTGCAACCAGAAGGGAATTCCGGTAATCACCGCCACCCAGATGCTTGATAGCATGACCCACAGCCCCCGGCCCACTCGGGCTGAAGCCAGCGATGTTGCCAATGCCATCATCGACGGCACCGACGCTGTGATGTTATCGGGGGAATCTGCCGTCGGCGACTATCCGGTAGAAGCGGTCAAAATGCTGGCCCGGATCGCCACCGATGTGGAACCAGAAATCGACCATCCCAACTTTCCACCCCAAAAGATTGACGTCCCCGAAGCCCTCAGCGAAGCCTTAAACGCCATTGATCAAGTACTGGATCTACAGTGTATCGTCGGGTTTACAGAAACCGGATACACCGCTCGTCTGGCAGCGGCAGAACGTCCTCGCGCCACCGTGGTCGCCCTCACCCCCAACCCAACGGTTTACCGACAGCTCAACCTGGTCTGGGGGGTGCGCCCCGTCTTATTAGAGCAGCTAGATGGCTCACTAGAATCGCTATTTGACCAGATCGAAACCTGTTTACTCGAGAAGCAATTTGCCGCCCCCGGCGATCGGATTCTTGTCCTGGGCGGACTCCCCATAAAGGTCCCTGGCTCCACCAATTTTATGAAGATCCACACCATTGGTGCCCAATAAAAGCTGTGGCTTTTTCAGATCGGGGATCAGCAACGCCCCAAATTATGGCCTAATGAATAGGTATGTGACTCCCTGCAAAACAATAATTACTGAGAGTGGTTATCCCCCTAACCGAAGACGTTTTTTATGAGTTACATATTGTCTCAAGTAGCCGCCCAACTGGGTAAGCAATCAGGCAGCCGCCCCAAAAAAGAGATTGACAAACTAAGCAACGCCCTACTGGACCTGGTGGTCCAACACGCGCTGTCTAGCCAGGTGCTTAATGCTAGTAACCGACCGTTTCAGCAGACAAACTCTCTACTCCAAATAGCGGATACCAGGGTGATGGTGGATATTGCCGCCGCCCCCGGAAGCCTAATAGCCGAGCTTGAACGCCATGGCTTTATTGCCAAAGCAGATTACGGCACCGTCGTTTCAGGCTATCTCCCGATCGACGCTCTACCTGAAATAGCCGATTTAGAAGCCGTTCAGTTTATCCGACCCACCTATAAACCCATTGTTCGCCAGGGCATTACCCGCAACCAGGGAACCGTGGCCCTCAGGGCCGATGTGGCCCAAGCTGAATTTGACGTAACCGGTGCCGGTGTCACCATCGGTGTCCTTTCCGATAGCTTTGATAATCTCGGTGGAGCCGCCGCCGATCGGCTCAGCGGTGACCTGCCCGAGGTCAATGTTTTACAAGATTTACCCGGTGGCGGCTCCGATGAGGGGCGGGCCATGTTACAGCTCATTGCTGACATTGCCCCCGACGCAGATCTGGCATTCCATACCGCTTTTTTAGGCCAGGCCAGCTTTGCCCAGGGTATTCTTAACTTAGCCGAGGCCGGTGCGGATATTATTGTTGACGATATTATTTATCTGGCTGAACCTTTTTTCCAAGATGGGCTGGTGGCCCAAGCCGTAGATCAGGTTGTCGCTAATGGCGTAGCCTACTTTTCCGCTGCCGGTAACAATGGCGATACCGCCTATGAAAGTGAGTTTCGCAACAGCGGTATTGTCTTAAATTTTGCCGGTCTCGCCATAGAAGCCCATGACTTTGATCCAGGGGAAGCGGTTGATGTTTTTCAAACTATTACCATCGGCGCTGGCGCCGAGATTAACCTGTCGTTTCAATGGGCATCTCCTTACTTTTCGGCGTCCGGCATCCAAGGGGCCACCAGCGACCTCGATATTTTTTTACTTGATGAAACCAATCAGATTGTCGCTTCTAGCATCGATGACAACCTGAATAACGATCCGGTCGAAGTTCTTAGTTTTACTAATTTTGGTAGCTTTGATACGGAGTACAACATTGTTATCGGCAAATTTGCGGGTGATACCCCAAGCCTGATCAAATATGTTGGCTTTGGCGATCTTTCCATTGATGAATTTGACACCAGCAGTGGCACCCTGTTTGGCCAGGCCAATGCTAAAGGAGCCCAGGCTGTGGGTGCTGCCTTCTTTGCCGAATCCCCCGCTTTTGGCGATCCGACCCCCACGGTAGAAGACTATTCTGCTGTCGGTGGCACCCCTATTCTGTTTGACAGCGAGGGGACTCGCTTAGCCGAGCCTGATATTCGCCAGAAACCTGACATTGTTGCGCCAGACGGGGGTAACACCACGTTCTTTGGCCGGGACATTGCCATTGATACCGACCAGTTTCCCAACTTCTTTGGCACCTCCGCCGCTGCTCCCAATGCCGCTGCCGTTGCTGCCCTGCTGCTAGAAGCCGTTCCCGAGGCCTCACCCACCGACATCTACCAGGCCCTCCAAACCTCTGCCCTCGACCTAGCCGATCCTAATACGCCTGGCTTTGATGAGAGTTTTGATGCCGCTAGCGGGTATGGCCAGATTCAAGCGGACAGGGCCCTCCAGACCCTACTCAATCGCCAGACGCCCCTACCTGCACCAATTCTGGTGGGGACTGACCAGGCCGATACCCTGATCGGCACCGCTGAGCCAGACACAATTCAAAGTCTGGCTGGGGATGACCAAGTCTTTGGTGCAGCGGGCAATGACGAGATCGAGGGTGGGGTGGGTAATGATATTATCAACGGCGGCCCAGGGGACGACCTGATTTTGGGCAATGGCGGGGATGATATCCTGCGTGGCGATGATAATAATGTGGTTGATGGCGGTCGCGATCGCATCTTTGGTGGCCCAGGCAACGACCGCATTGGCGGTAAGACAGGAGACGATCAGCTCTTTGGCGACGCAGGCAATGATTCTATTTGGGGCGGTCTAGGCAATGATGTTCTCTGGGGTGGGCTAGGTGACGACATCCTCACTGGCGGTAATGGCAACACCGGACTCTCCGATCAAGATACCTTTGTCCTCAGTGCGGGCTCAGGTACTGACACCATCACCGATTTCGACCTCGCCACCGATCTCATCGGTCTCTCTGGCATCAGCGCCAACGAGCTGACCTTCATCAACAACACCATTCAATTAGGTACCGAAACCCTAGCCATCCTCACCGGCATCACAGATGCTGCTACCGTCGGCTTTGTCACCGTCTAGCGACTCCATCAGCCTTCAGAAAATTGCCAACGGCAATTTTCCTATAATAATGTGGCTATTGCTGATTCTTAGTCTGGTTTTATCTAAACGCTATTGACGTACTGCTAGTAGCGTAGTTCATCCTATAAATCAGGCAGCAGCATCCCATAACCTTCCACCAATGCAACCATGGCAAATCTTTTCCACCTGGCCTTTCCCGTCAGCAACATTCCCGACACAAAGCGATTTTACGTTGACGGTCTTGGTTGTCAACCTGGCCGAGAATCTCCCAGTGCCCTAATTATGAACTTTCAAGGGCATCAGCTAGTGGCCCATGTTACCCGTCAAGAACTACCGACCCAAGACAGCATCTACCCCCGTCACTTTGGGCTGGTTTTTGACATCGAAGCCGATTGGGAAGCCTTAGTCAAGCAGGCCACCGTCAAAAATCTTAACTTCTACCAAGACCCCAAACGCCGTTTTGAGGGCACCCTCCTCGAGCACCGCACCTTCTTTTTGTCAGACCCCTTCCACAACCTGCTGGAGTTCAAATACTACTGCCATCCCAGCGCCATTTTTGGTGAGAGTCGCCATGCCCAGGTGGGTGAAGCCATAGCCTAAACTTTCAGACCTTGGGCAATCGCTTCTAGACTGTGTGGGTTCCAGAGCATGGCATTGTGGGTAGGGACTGGCAAACGTCGATGTTCACCAATGGGTAAGCGGCAGTGATGAGCGGGCAACACCAACAGATCGTAGGGCGTCCATAGTGATAACGGTCGACAGACCGATAGCTGCTCCATATCCTGGTTTAGGTCAGCCAAAAACGAGCTACCCGGCTGCATTTGTCTACCACCTATATTCCATCGGAACCAAGCCAGGACGGAACCATAGTGGGGTACCGCCACACCAATAAACCGCTGCACCCGGTGCAGCCCGCCCAAACGCTGCATGTAGTAACGGCTAACCAATCCGCCCATACTAAAACCCAGCAAATAAAAAGGCTGCTGGCTTGCCAAAGACCCTTCAATAAATATCTTTAGCTGCTGTGCCTGGTGCTCAATGCCAATGTCTCCATTATTGGGTGTGAGCCCCACCGCATAGACGCCCCAACCCTGGTCTTCTAGATAGGCCCGCAGCCGCCAAAAAATATTAACCGTATTCCACAGACCGTGCACCAGTACTACCGCTGGCCGACCATCATGAGTCACCCTTACCCCGACCCTCTAACCAAAACAAAAACACCACTATACCCACTACCCCAAGCTGTACCGCCAAGTTAGACGTGGCCGCCTTAACATCACGACCTGCCAGTAGCTGGGTAAAAAATATAAACGCCCCCACTAACCCAGACGCGCCCACCGCCCCATAAATCACCTTACGCAACCCCTTAAACGGTGATTGCACTTCCCCCACCAAACGATCAAACTTTTCTTGGCTCATACCTGGTGGTCGAGTTGGTTTTTGAGATTGCGCCTCAGACTTAGACTTTTTAGCCATGGGGTCAATGATAAAAATCGTAGCTTCCATCTTTTCAAACTATGGCCCATCTAGATAGCCTCTGCTGCTATAATTTCATTCCAACATATGCCGATGTGGCTCAGTGGTAGAGCACTCGATTCGTAATCGAGCGGTCACGAGTTCAAATCTCGTCATCGGCTTTAATGGGTCAGCGGGCCTTCTTTTTCAATTGAGAGGGAGTAGCAGAAGCGATCGGCCCGCGAGATTGTTTCTCCATATAAAATGGGTCGCTGGCCAGTCGTAAACGTGGTGTACCGATTAACAATGAGCGGTTGTCCCAGGGGAACTTCCAAATAACCACTCATTTCATAGTCGGCATGGGTGCATTCAATCACAGCATCAATCTGTTCAATCACTATCCCATGGGCCTCAAGGGTAGGAAATGTCATTTGACCCTTAAGCTGAGCACCTAGCTCTTGCCCCAGCTCTAACACAATGTAGCTGACATCAACCGCACCAACTGCACCGTCCATGCGCAACAGTTTTTTTTGCAAGTAAACTGTTGGTTTACCGATGAGCTGCAAACTTGTTTGGATATGTTTCGCAGGACAAACTTTTCTAAATGTGAGATTTTCAAATGTAAATTGAATTCCTTTGCGCGTGAGGTCCTGTTCTAAAAAAATTAACGGACTAGACAGCGAATAGGCCACCTTTTGACGAGGAGTCACAAATACCCCCCTACCCTGCTGTGATTTAACCAGTCCTTGATTAACCAAGTTAGCAACAGCTCGTCTAACGGTAATACGACTGACACTAAAGGTTTTCATCAGCTGATGTTCGCTGGGTAATTTTTCACCAGGCAAATAGTCGCCTACCTCAATCTGATGGCGTAGCTTCTCTGAAATACTGATATGTAGAGGAACAGACGTCGACGACATACAAAGAATGGCCTATGTCAGGATTTGCCAAAATATTGCGTAGACTTGTTATACCAGCTCTGGTGTGCTAATTTTTACTTGTTATAACAAGTGCCGCAACAGATCACAGATCTAGATATATGGGCGCTTGGTCAATAAGTATTTACAAAGATGGTAACTGACTCGGCTCAACCTCTCAAAGTATCAGTGTCAAAGCCTCATAAAATCTTAGCTGTCCGTAAGCTTAAGACACTAAACCAGCGCACCAACACAGCGGGTTTCGTTAGATTAGCTTTACATTTGGTCTTGCTCGGAGTTAGTGGTTTCCTCTGGGGAAGCTTGTCTGGGTGGCTTCAGCTACCGGCTCTTCTGATTTATGGGATTGGTCTGGCCATGATGTTTTGTCCCACCCATGAATGTGTTCATCGGACGGCATTTGCCAATCCTAAAATTAATGATGTGGTGGCCTGGTGGACCGGTTTTCTGTCGTTTTATAACAGCACATTTTATCGGCAGTACCACAAGTGGCACCATCGCTATACCCAGATTGCAGGCAAAGATCCTGAGCTAGATGATCCAAATCCGGCAACGTTGGGGCAGTATCTGTGGCGGCTCAGCGGTATTCCCTGGTGGCGCGACAAGATTATCGGGCATCTGAAAGTAGCCTTGGGCAAGGTGGATGATTGTTATTTTTTGCCAGAAAGCTCCCATGCAGACGTTATCCGCTCAACCCGTTTGCAATTGGCAGCATACCTCTCCGTTACTTTTATTTCATCAGCTCTAGGTCATCCTTGGCTAATAGTAATTTACTGGTTGTTACCCCTGGCTGTTGGACAACCCTTTCTGCGGTTTGTGCTCATTGCTGAACACATGGGGTGTACGAATAACAACAATCCTTTGACCAATACACGGACCACATTAACCCTATGGCCTGTGCGTTTTTTAATGTGGAATATGCCCTATCACGCCGAACACCACATGTATCCCTCAATTCCGTTCCATGCATTGCCTAGCGCTCATCAGAGCTTAAGGGCGTATTTTACACGGGTGGATTCAGGCTATGTGGGGGTGAATCGAGCAATAATCGCAGGATTGGACTAAGAGATACATACCGGTGTTTGCCTTTTAGGCTCAATATCCTAACGCCACAGACTTTGAACTTAAGTTTTACCCGGTGAAAGCATAAAGGCTATCGGTGTCTGGAACTTGATTAACAACACCTATTTGGGTAGAAAAAATGACATCTCTTAACAGCTTTATTCTAAAGGATTTTCCGCTGCAATGCGGGGTGATACTGCCTGAGGCGGAGATAATATACCAGACCTATGGAGAGTTGAATTCTGAGCGAAGTAATGGGGTGCTATACCCAACATCCTATGGTGCACAGCATAGTGATGTGGATTGGTTGGTTCGTCCAGACGGAATTTTGGACCCAACAAACTGGTTTGTGATTATGCCAAATATGTTTGGCAATGGTCTTTCCACCTCGCCCAGTAACAGTGAGGACGCTGCACAACCGGGTGTTTATTTCACCCACTATGATAACGTTCGGGCCCAGGCAGCTCTATTGGATAGTTTAGGGATCGAAACCCTAGCTCTGGTTTACGGCTGGTCTATGGGGGCACAGCAAGGGTATCACTGGGGAGCTCTTTATCCTGAGCGGGTACAGCGAATAGCGGCACTCTGTGGCACAGCTAAGACCACGGATCATAACCGAGTTTTTTTATATAGTCTGAGGGCCGCTTTACAGGGGGATCCTGCTTGGAATGGCGAGCGATTTGAGGGGATTCCAGAGAAGGGATTTCACACATTTACTCAGATTTATGCCAGCTGGGCTGCTTCCCAGGCCTATTATCGAGCAAAGCCCTACCTAAAGTGGGGGTATGAGTCGTTAGAAGACTATTTGCTACGCAGCTGGGAGGCTGGTTACCGGCGGCGTGATCCCCATAATTTGCTAGCGATGATTGAAACATGGCTGCACTGTGATGTGGGCAATAATCCGATTTACAAAGGGGATTATGTGTTGGCCATGTCATCGATTTCGGCACAAACATTAGTGATGCCGGCTACGACGGATCTGTACTTTACGCCAGAAGACTGTGAGTTAGAAGCGAAGCTGGTGTCTAAGAGTAGCTACTGCCCGATTCCCTCAATCTGGGGACATCGGGCAGGTAATCCCTATCAAAATTCTGAAGATGAGGCGTTTATTAAACAATCCGTTGATAAGCTCCTAACCCATTGAGTCGTCGGATTTTTGAAACTGGCTCACTGGTCACCACCACGTTCTAAGGTAGATGGCTGGTTAGGTTCATCATACCTTTAAGCTATCGTGATGAATCTTCCTAGGCTGATGAAGCAGTGTACTTCGCAATGTAGACTGCCTCATGGCTTCAAAAAACTTAGCTAGTGTAGTCCCACTGTCTAGGGACATCCATATCAGTCAGCGAGCGGTCTTACCATGTCTAGTATGTTCAATGCACCCGAATCTTAATTTATTCCTATTCGTCTAAGTCTTTATGGTTATTTTAGGAAGGTGAGCTCATCTGTGCTTCATCTTCTGAAAGATACGGACAATTAGCCCCTGAGAATCGACTAATTTGTTTAACAAGATGATTTCTTTCCTAGCTCCACTCCTGATTTCGAGTGTCTTATTGATCTTTTTAATTCGCTATGCTCTCAATTGGCTGGCAACTTCCTATAAGTTTCAGCTATTTGGGAAAATGATCAGCTGTGTAGACACTGATGAAAGGGTGTTAGCGCTGACCTATGATGATGGTCCTAATCCTCCTTACACAGATAGTCTGCTGGATGTGCTGCAAGAGTTTGATGCAAAAGCTACCTTTTTTGCTATCGGTAAAAACATTGAAGACAATCTAGAAACGACCCGTCGTATGCTTGCTGAAGGACACGAGTTGGGTAATCATTCGTACTCTCACAAAAAGTTGGTAAACCTGAGTTTTGAGACCGTACGCTCAGAAATTCAAAAGACGGACGATATATTGTCTAATTTAGGTGTTCGCTCAAGCATACATTTTCGCGCTCCCTATGGCCTAAAACGTATCAAGTTACCTTGGGAGCTTGCTCGCAGACAAAAGGCCAATATTCTTTGGAATGTTGATCCTAAGGATTATGAAACGGCTGATCCAGACGAAATTGCGGATTCAATCATTCGCAATGTGGAGCCTGGCTCCATTATTCTTTTGCATGATGGTGGTGGTAATCGCTCCCAAACTGTGGCGGCAACTAAGACAGTGCTACAAAAGCTGACTCAGGAAGGGTATCAGTTTAAGACCGTTTCTCAGCTGATGTCTTTGCAGGCGTAGGCGTGTAGAACTCTCTAAAAGACAATGAAACCCTAGGATCTATCTAACCGATGGGCTCATCGGTTAATTCAGCAACGGCGAAAATGTCCTAACGCATTAGGACATTTTCGCCGTTGCTACTCCATTTTAAGTCTGGTGGAGATAACCATTGCCTTGACAGAGGTAAGGATGGGCGCAGGCGCTATGGGGCATTCTTGTGTAAACCCCAAACGCTTTCAATGGGATCTATGAAATTTCAAGTCCTGATTGCTCAGACTGTTTGGTGAATGGTATCTGTTTTATGGTCGGGTTAATGACAGAATTAACACTGTGAGCTAATGTCTGTAAATATTGCTCTCTCTCAATAATTGCCTGGCTTGGCTTAAAATCAAAGGCGGCTAGAACAGCTCGCCAGCGATAAACCCAGTCGTGCTTAAGTAGAGCATTAACAATATTGCGACGGCTAATACTGGCTATTTTTTCAGGCTGTGCATCAAATTCTTGAATGATGTCAAGAACATCCTGCTGTTGGAAATCAACCTTAACCACCGCATCTTCCCAGTCAAAATAGCGCAGAAATGCATCCCCTTTAGGAGGTGTACCCAGCATAACTGTCCCAGCAGCTACGCCTTCAAAAAAACGACTGCCGATTTCTTGACAACCCCCCGTTTCTTTTATGGAGTTGAATTTAGCATGGGCAGCAATATTATAGCGACTCCTTTGCAGGAGGCTAATGAGCTTAGCGCGATGTTCTTGGGCATTTTCAATTTCTAAATTTTGATTTTTAACAGTGTCATAGTAGTAATAGAAACTATGGTCTTGTTGAGAATGTTGGAATAATGATTGGTGAACTTTTGGAGAACGACGACCAACACAACAGACGTCTATTACTCTCTGTAGCGGATTGGGATAAGGACAAAACTTAAGGGCATTGACCCCTGGAGGCAGATAACCACAAGGTACGCCCGTGGCCTTTGCTAGGGCTTCAACACAGTGGACGGTTCCTGAAAATATCTGATCAAAGTTCTTAAATGGCTCGTAGGCTAAGCGCCAGTCATCAAAACTGGGCTTCCATGTTTCCATAATGTAGCAAGCTTTATAGCGGCACTTATCTCGCCAGTTTTTGATAGATTCTAACAAGTGCATTTGCCAAGGATTGTCTAAAACGGCAAACAGGAAATCGTATTCGTTTTCTAATAATATTTCAGTGGGAAAAGGTGAGACACTACTGGCAATGCGATCGGAACGAGTAGCATATTTAGCAACACGGTACATTGCTCTGGCTACTGGGAATTCCTGCTCAGGGGCGTATAGCTGAGCGCCTTCCAAACTGCAAAGCATGTCTTCAAATTCGTAAATGCTGCAGTTAGCTACCTGAAACCGGAATCCTCGTACAGAGATCACTAAAATGCGAGGCTTGTGCTCTCTGTGTTTAACCACTGGGGAGTTTATCACAATAGCTGCTTATATAGGATTGTTAAAAATGACATGTGAAGGCTTGCTCAGCCCACGTTGAGAGAGCCTTCATCGTTGTGCAATGTGAGGCTGTTCTACGAAGATTTTTTGTTAGCTGCCGATGACATGCCGTCAATGTCCTAGGGCATAACTAACTGGGTAAAACCAGAACACCAAGGAGCGTCTGTGCATGGGCGCTACAGACGAGCCAAGTTTGATAACAGCCCTCGCTCTATCAATGGTTTCCATAGGATGGAAGCCATTGCATCTAGGCTGATACCGATACTGGGTGTCTTGGTCATAAGAGTAGTTAAGAACAAAAGTAATAGCAGGATACACTTAAGGGAAACTCGAAATAGAGAAACTGTTGGCTGTTGAAAGCCTTGTTAATCAACAAAAAATATTAGGCGCTTATTTCTAAAGTTGGGCTGAAGAAATAGGAGTATATTTGGAGTATTCCCTCTGGGTGGCAGGATCATAGCTTCTGATTTGTTAAACCATTTTTCGTCAGGTGCTAGTTGCTCACAAGATAAATCATATTCCGGTGTTGCTGATCTTAAGGATGATCTTATCTTTAAGGTGCTGCCCTATGGAGCGTTTAATTGTTCGATTCATTTTCTAAATCACCCGCGACTGGATACCGCCGTGGCTAGCTGATATTGATTACTATAAGGTGCTGAGTAGATGACCCGTCATCGGTATGTTGAGTGGTTGATTTATACCCTGGCGCCCATAGTTTAGGACATAGGTGATCGCTAAATGCTTTAGGTGGAAACGACTATGGGCGTAGCAAACCGATTGATTATTTAGGATTGTGTAGGCGTTAGCTCAAGGCTTTTTTGGCTGTTGCTTCTAGTTTTTTGGCCGCCGCCGCTTTTCGTTCGCTATGGCGGTCGGTTAACTCGTCTACCTTGTCTCGTAGCAGTAGGGTGAAGCGGTAGAGTTCTTCCATTACATCTACGACCCGATCGCGGTAGGCTGACTCTTTCATCGTGCCATCGTCGTGAAATTCTTGATAGGCTTTGGCGACAGATGACTGGTTGGGAATGGTAAACATGCGCATCCAGCGACCCAAAATGCGCATAGAGTTAACTGCGTTAAAGGTCTGGGTCCCACCGGACACTTGCATTACGGCTAAGGTACGCCCTTGGGTGGGACTAATGCCACCCATGTTTAAGGGAATCCAGTCGATTTGGGTTTTCATTAAGCCTGAGAGATTGCCATGTAGTTCTGGGCTAGACCACACGTGTCCTTCTGACCACAGGGAGAGCTCACGTAGCTCTTGAACTTTGGGGTGGGTGTCGGGTTCTGCGCCATGAAGCGGTAAGCCTCGAGGGTTAAAGAATTTCACCTCAGCGCCAAAGTCTTCAATAATACGAGCGGCTTCTTCGGCGAGAAAGCGGCTATAGGAACGCTCACGAAGGGACCCATAGAGAAAGAGAATTCGAGGTCTGTGGTCAAAGGTCATGGATAGGAAAGAGACTATGGGATGTGGGAGTTAGAGCTGATATGGCAGGCGGGCAGCTGATTTCTGCTTTATGCATTTTATCCCCTACATCCTTCATTTTCTGAATAGTAAGCTGATGCCCAAAGCAATTGGTAAAACCAGGATGATTAGCAACAGTAGATAGTCAATCATCCTGGTATAAATCGCTAACTGGCGGCGTTAGCTAGGGAGCTGGCCATGATGGAGCACTGGTATTTGAGCTGGCGATCGCAACTGATCAGTAGCTCAAATACCTGATCGTTTCCTAGGGTTTCTAGCTGGGGAGCAATGGTGTGGTAGCGCTGCAGATGGTCGCAGTAGATGGCATGGTGCTGGTTTTCCGTTAGGTCGGGCTGCACCTTAACGACAAAGTCGTAGTCTTCGATGGTTTTGTTTTTACCGTTGCAGTTATCCTCAGTGAGGTCCACACGATAGTCGCCATAGACCAAAAAGCAATGGCTCTGGGGAATAAAGTCGAGCCCATGGGGCTGGAGAATGGCCGTGACTCCGGTGACGATGTCGTCATTGAGGCGGTAGAAGCCCAGGTGCTTTGCAATGGGAAGTTGGTGGGCGCGGGCGAGTCTTGCGATCGCACCGTGCTTAGTGGTGCAGTTACCATACCCCTCCTCAAACAAAATCAGCGAATCCTCACTGCTGGAGTTAGCCCCATAGGGCAAAGCCTTGACCCAGTGACAGGCCTGATGAAACGTCGTCAGACCCCGCTGAAGACATTGTTCAGAAATAGGATCGTGGGGCTGGAGAGCAACGTCGGGTAAAACATTAATGGGATGCATGGAAGTCTTCCTAAACTTAAAACAGGACACTGTAAACCAACCCAGCAGTCACTGAACCCAGAAAGGCAAACCCCAGATAGGCCAGAAACACCGGACGACGGGCGAGGGCAAATACGGCAATCATGGCCGGGATACTGGTGGCTCCGCCGGCCAGCAAAAACGCCATGCCGGCCCCCGGAGCCATTCCCTGATTGACTAACCCTTCGACTAGGGGTAAGGCCGCATAACCATTGAGATAGGCAGGAATACCCACCAGGGCCGCACCCACAACAGAGAGCAGACTGCCGTTGCCAGCAACGGTCTGAATCCACACGTTGGGAACATACACCAGCATCAAACTCTCTAGCAAAAACGCCAGGGCCAACCACTTGCCTAGAAACCAGGCATTCTTGCGTGCCCCTTGCCAAAATGTCTGTCGGCGCTCAGACTCAGGCCAAAATTTCCACACAACCGGCTTGGGGTTACGCACGCGGTTACCCCCACAGCCCCCGTTACCCGCATCGTTTCGCAGCGGGTTTCTAAAGGTAACGGTCGATAAGCCCGCATTCATCAAGGCTAGGGTGCCCAAGCCACCCAGG
>CALBPH010000530.1 GCA_937899365.1 uncultured Leptolyngbya sp. | reverse complement strand
GTGCTCTTGATCCATGACGGTGTTAATCAATTACAAGGATTTTCCACCTTGCGCCTTTATGATGTCACCGTAAATGGGCAGACCTTGAGTGTCGTTTACTCTGGTGACACCATTGTTGCGCCTGCGGCGTGGAGTAGTGCCACCCTGCCCCGTGCCTGGATTCAGGCAATTAATCAGCTGCGTCGCCCGAATCAGCGTTTATTTTGGCTATTGATCTCATCAGGGTTTCGCACCTACCGACTGCTGCCCACATTCTGGCAAACATTCTATCCCCGTTACGATCAGGTCACCCCCGAACCCATGCAAGAACTGATGGATTATTTGGCGCAACAACAGTTTGGCGATGCCTATGATGTGGGCTCCGGCATTGTGCGCTTCGCCCATCCCCAGCAGCTATCGACCGTGCTGGGGACGATCCCTCCCGAGCGATACTCCGATCCCCACATTCACTTTTTTGAGCAGGTTAACCCAGCCCATGGCCAGGGCGATGAGCTAGTGTGTTTGACGGAATTTTGTGCTGAGATCCTGACGGCAGCCGGTCGACGGATGTGGTTTGGTCGCAGTTGTACAGCGGCATGAAACAAGAACAGCATTCTGTCTTTAACCGTCTCAACCGGTTTGTTGAAGGATGGTATTGGGCGATGCCCTGCCATGAGCTAAAAGTGTCGCAGGCAAAACCACTTACCCTGATGGGAAGAGAGTTAGTGCTCTATCGCACTGCGCAAAAAAAAGTTGTCGCATTGGATGGTCATTGTCCCCATATGGGGGCAGCGTTAGCCCAGGGCAACGTGCAGGGCACTCATCTTTGTTGTCCGCTCCACCACTGGCAGTTTGACCATCGGGGCCAGTGTGTTGATATTCCGGCCTGTGGTCAACACGATCAGGTTATGGCCGAGGCTAAGATTCAGGCATGGCCTACGGCCGAACACTACGGCATGATTTGGGTTTGGACGGGGAAAGAGCCCAAATATCCGCCTCCCTATGTGCCTGAGCTTGCTGCTGTGGACTGTGATGTCGCCCTGAGCTACCGCTTTGAGCGCAATTGTCACCCGAATGTGTTGATGATCAATGCCATTGATGCCCACCACTTTAACTCAGTGCATAATCTCCCTTTAGAGGTGAAGTTTAAGGCGGTAGCCCTGAATGACCATGCCCTATGTTTAGACAATGTTACCCGTGGGGGAGAGGCCTCTCGGTTTGTAAAGCTAATCCGGCCCCTGTATCGCAACGAAGTTACCTATAAAATGTGCTACTGGTATGGCAGCACCGGAACAGTCACCCTAGGGCCAGACTTTTTCCATTTTCATATTATGTTTGCTTTACGACCCATGCCGGGGGAACGCACCGAGGGGTGGACGATGTTGGTGACCCCAAAACGTGTTGGCAGACGGTTGGTTAACCCTTTGGTGCTATGGATTACGCGGCAGGTGGCTGCTTACTTTGCAACCGGTGACATTCAAGTATTTGAAGGAATTCGGTTTGATTTTAAGACCCCCCTACAGGCGGATCGGTCGATCTTGCAATTTGTCCGCCATGTTAATCGACAGAATGCATTGAACTGGGGTGATTGGAGTCGCGCGGTATGATGATGAAACAATCTTCTCCAGTATCGGGTTTTGAGCTGCCAGAACTAGCGGCGGACAATAAAATAAACCGAGTGTTGGCAGCGGCTTTGCAATCTTGCGATCTGTCCGATGTCCCAGTTTTTGAAGAATCTCCCATTTACTGGGGAGCAGCCTACTTTGGCTTAGATCGGGTGTCGATCTTTCAAGGAGCTAGTGAGCGGGAACAACAAGAGATTTTATGTCAGCTAAATCAGGGGTTGTTGCATGAGTCCCTAGCCATTGAGCAGGCGGGGGTGGGCTATATGGCCAAGATGGTGCTGATGGCTGACAGCAGCCAGGAACGGATGCTCTATAGCTTGTTTGGCGCAGATGAGACAATGCATCTTGCTCAGCTTCAGCCCTATGCTAAATCCGATATGGAGAAGATTGCTGCCGATCCCTTTTTACAGCTGCTGGCTGAAATTGTAGAAAGCGCTGATAAATTAGTGCTCCTATTTGTATTACAGGTGGTGTTAGAGGGATGGGGCCTAACCCATTATCGCAGTTTGGCCAAGGACTGCAGTGACCAAGGACTAAGGCGCTTGTTTCAGAGTTTTTTGCAGGCCGAGTCGCGGCACCATGGCACAGGGGTGATGTTGTTTAGTCAGGCTCAGGTGTCGTCTAGTAGCCAGGTGACCATTGTGGACTGTTTAGCTACGTTTTTGCAGATGGTGCGAGTGGGACCCCAGCGGGTGATGGGTGCGATCGCAACCCAACTCGGCCACCTCTCTCGCCCCCAGCGGATCAAGATTCTTCAGCAGCTAGACACGGTAACCCATAGCCATCAGCGTCTACAGTTGCTGAAAGCCTTAATGACTAATACTGGTGGCACCATCGTTGACACATTGGAGGCCAAAGGATTATTTACGCCCCTAAGCCCAGAGGAGGCTGCCAGCTATGGTTAGGTTAGACGCAGTGCCACAGCTCAACTCCAGCCCCCTCCAGCGCAGACTGGAGATTAACTATCGGCGCAATCAAAAGCAAGATCATACCCAGCTGCTAGACCAAGCCGGGCAAGACTTTGACTATGGTGAGTGTCGCGACAGCTATTGGAATCCTGAACTCTATTATTTGCTATACGGTACGCCCATCTGGGATCAGGCTAGCGACTACCTGAGAACAGTGCTAAACCAGCTGTATTGGGTGGCCTATTACTCACAGATTGTCTCTGCGGAGATTGCGACTATATTCTTTAATCAGACCAGTGCAGCGGCGCTCTATGCCCACGATGGATTTCGTACTATCTGTGACATGTTGGACTTAGAATCTTCCCAGGAACGGGCGCACATCGCCGCCTTTCGTGCCGTAGCAGAACAGACGGAGCAGGCGCTGCTGGGGAAACGGTTATTTAGCTACCCCATGCGGGGACCGTTTACGGAAACCATGATTTGTGCTGACACCAACCGGTTAAAACGCTGGTGGAAACAGCTACAGCTGCATGCGTTTGGTCTGATTTCTGCTAGCAACAGCTTTTTGGCCTGTCAATATTTTACCGTGCGGGGGCTGCGGACTCTCAATGGCAAACTGGTGCAGCATCAGCTCAGCCGCTATTACCAAACCGCTGATAGTCAGGAGAATGCGCCTATCCCATCCAAAATCTCGTTCTATCATTTTATGGATGAGAGTTTTCACTTCAACAGTTCGACGCTGTTGTCCCATGAGGTGATTGGCTGTTTGCCAACGCCCACACGGTTTGAAACCCTGGTGGCGAATTTGGGGATTCGTGGCTGTCAGCAGGATCATCGTCAGTTTTCGGTGGCGGTAAATGGCATTTTTTGGCACGATCCGGCGCTGTATTCCAGGGTGTATGAACTGTTGCGATCGCACCTCTTTGCCATGGATGACACCGAGGCCCGCACCATGATGCAGGCCTGCTTCACCCAAGAATCTGACGGATTACACCGCAGCTATCTCACCCATCAAGAAGCGACGGCATCCTACCGAGTATATCTAGAGCCCTTGGACTATGTGTGGTCTGATAATCGAGCCATGGCCATTATGGAGAAGACCTCAATTGAAGGGTATCTGTGTACCCAGCGACGGGCGTTGGCGAGATTTTTTCAAAGCTTGGAAAACGTTGGGTATTGAAATGATGTTGTATTTACAGGAAATAAATGGCCATGACCACCCTCTTTAACAACTGGGATATTGTGGCAAAAGGTTGGTACCTGGTCACCGCATCTAAAACAATTTCGCAAGCAACCGTGCAGTCGTTTACCATCTGCGGACAACGGATTGCCCTATTTCGCGGTAGCGATGGCCAGGTACGGGCCCTGGATGCCTATTGCCCCCACATGGGAACTGACCTGGGCATTGGTAGCGTTGATGGCAACCAGGTGCGCTGCTTTTTTCACCACTGGGCCTTTGATGGTAATGGCCAATGTCAGGATATTCCCTGCCAGGACTCTATCCCTTCGGGGGCCGCAGTCCAAGCCTATGCCACAGAAGAAAAATACGGTTTTATCTGGGTTTACCCCGACAAGGTGGCCCCGAGACCCGTGGCTGAGTTTGATGAACTCAACGGTGAGGCGCTGGCCGTGGTGGCTGATGCCCCCCTGACCCGCCAGTGCCATCATCACATCTGTATGATCAACGGCATTGATGTGCAGCATCTGCAAACGGTGCACCACCTACCGGTAGACCTGTCGCTGTCGCTACAGCAAGACGGAGAACAAATTGACTTTACCCTCAGCGGAGAACTTCTAGATACCAACTGGCGAGAACGGTTAGGGCGCATCATTTTGGGGCCGCGCTATGCCTATTCCATGCGCTATGCCCACGGCTGCCTTGGACTCCTCACCATGATGCAGGAGGTGCGCTGGATACCCAAGCTGCATATGCTCTATGCCTATCGACCCACAGAAGCTGGAGAAACCTTTATCCAGCCGATATATGTGACTAAAAAACGACCGGGGTTGTGGGGATGGATAGTCACTCACCTGCTGCTGTGGCTAACGAGGCTAAGCTACTATGTCCTGCGGGGAGAAGATGGCAAAATCTACGACAATATTCGCTTTAGCACCGAACGGCTGTTGCCAGTGGATGAACCCATTGCCCGGTATGTCAGATATGTCAATGGTCTGGTGCCCTCTCGATGGTCCAAGCGTTCTCCTGCGGTATCCCTCTCTGAAGAGACCCTTTCTTCAGAGCCCATCTCTTCAGAAAAAGAAGCATTGAACGGAGAGCATAAACAAGGGAGGACCACCGATTTTGACCTGTGCGCTTCGTCTGCTCCGCAAGGAGATCCCGAACAGGTATCTAAAACTCGTCAAAGGGAATAACAGTCATGGTCTGTAAAATCTCTTTTCCCGACAGCGATCATGCATCCCTAACCCTCGACGCCCACACACCCCTGGCCGACACACTCACCGTGCAAAACTCTCCTATTCTCTTTGGCTGTCGTACGGGTATCTGTGGCACCTGCTTAGTCTCCGTCATCGGCGACGTTTCGCCCCCATCCCCTGATGAACAGGAGTTGTTGGATGTACTGGCCCCCAACCACCCCAATGCTCGTCTGGCCTGTGAGCTTGATATCACCCACGACCTGAAAATTTGTTCCCATGAAAGCTCCGACACAAGTCCCGACAGAAATTCAGTTTGAAGACTTTTGGTATGTTGTTGCCCCCAGTGACTGTCTCACCGCCAAAACGGTTTTGCACCGCACTGTGCTGGATGAGTGGCTGGTGATTTTTCGCGGCGCTGACGGTCAGCCCGTGGCCTTGAGAGATCGCTGTCTGCATCGCAATACGAAACTGTCTGGGGGACGGGTTCACCAAGGGCGTCTAACATGCCCGTACCATGGCTGGCAATATGACAAAACGGGGCAGGTGGTTAATGTGCCCGCTGAGGGAGAGCGTTTTGAGACCACCCGCGGTCGATGTGCCAAAGCCTATGACACCTGTGAGCAAGATGGCTATGTGTATGTGCGGTTGGGCGGTGCGTCCGGTGCCTTGACCACTGAGCCCTTTGCCATGCCCCATTACCAAGAACCCGGTTGGGAAACGGTGCGGGTGATTAACCGGTTTGCCAATGGCGTTACCAACTGTGCTGAAAATTTTATCGATATTCCCCATACGGTTTCGGTGCACCCTGGCATTTTTCGCACCGCTCGCCAGCAGCCTCTAGCGATGACGGTGGAGCGCCACCAGGGCAGTGTCACCGCCACCTATCGCAATGAAACCAATAATTTAGGCTGGTCCCGCTGGTTTCTAAACCCTAAGGGGCATGAAATCTATCACCGAGATGCCTTTCATATGCCCAATGTGACCAGCGTGGAATATACCATGGGTCCCCATCGCCGCTGCTTTATCACCAGCCAATCAATTCCGGAGAGCGAAAGTTCTACCCTGGTGTATACCGATGTCACGTTTAACTACGGTATTTGGAGCCGATTGGCGAAACCCTTTGTGCGCTGGACCGCTCAGCGGATTATCGACCAGGATATTGTGGCGTTGGCGGTGCAGGGGGCTGCGATCGCAAAATATGGCACCCACTTTCACCACACGCCAGCCGACACTATCCATGGATTTGTGGAATCTATTCGCGCTGCGATCGCAGCGGGCAAAGACCCACGCACCCTGCCCCATAAGTCCGCTGACGTCACCTTTTGGGTATAGGCCATGATTGTTTTTGGTACCTTTGTTCTTTTAGTTGGCCTCACCGCCTGGCACAGCTGGCCAGACCTCAGACAGAAATCTCCGGCAGACTGGATTCTAGATGGTGCTGGTTTGTGGGTACAGGGCCTCCTGATTCCGTTATTACAGCTCACCCTATTACAGACGTTGTATCAGCAACTTTTTCCTGCCTGGCACCACAGTCTGTCTGTGTACCCTGTGTTCGCCTTTATCCTCAGCTTTGTGGTGGTGGACTATCTCTACTATTGGAACCACCGATTTCTCCATAGTCACTGGGGCTGGTTTGCTCACCAGGTTCACCATACGATTACCACCATGGATGTATTGGGCACATCGCGGAATACGCTGTGGAGTAGTTTTTTAATTGTGTATCTGTGGGTACATGGGCTGTTTATTTATCTGTTAGATAGCCCCACGGCCTATGTTCTAGGCGTCAGTCTCACCGCTGCGCTTGACCTGTGGCGACACAGCCGATTTAGTCCGTCGGGCCCCTGGTATTACTGGCTATCGGGATGGTTGATCCTCCCCCAGGACCATGGATGGCACCATCACAGCGCGGTCTGTAACTATGGTGCCAATCTGAAGCTGTGGGATCGGCTTCGCGATACGCTGCATTCTTCAAATCAGTGGCCATCAAGGTTAGGACAGGCCAGCCGTCTATCCCTGTGGCGTCAGCTGATATTCCCCAATTAACTTCGTTACACTGGATTGCCGTTACTTAGTTTGCATCTGATGCCATCCATCGAGTCCAATGAGCGCCTGATGCTCATTATTATCTGTGCCATTCCCTTTGCCGCCTTGCTCTACTGCGGTTTGGTCTTTGCCACTGTTTTAACGGTTCCCGCTGCCAAAACATATCCCCTTATTTTTGGGGGCATCTTTGCCCTGATTCCCCTCGTTACGGGGGCCGCGATCTGGGTAGGTCCCCGCCGCCAGTCTAGTCATGACTCCATTAAGTAAACTATTATCTTTTTTCCCTAGCGTTACCCTGGCTGGAGCCGCACTTGCCTCGCTTTACGGCATCTGGGGTCGCAGTCCTTGGGGGCTGTTGCTGGGGCTATTTTTTCTCTATGGGTTGCCCGTACTGTCCTATCGACTCCACAGTCGGCGTTATCCCCTTAACTACGGCATCAGCTATCTCCAAGGAGATGACTATTCTCCCTGGTGGGGGAGCCATCAGTTGCAAGTCATCTATGTGGCGTTCCCGGTGCTGGAAACCTTGCTCAGACTGGTGCCTGGATTGTTCTCGGCCTGGTTGCGGCTGTGGGGGGCACAGGTTGGTAAACGCGTGTACTGGACACCGGGCTTAGAAATTGCCGATCGAGGGTTGTTATTTGTTGGTGAGGACGTTGTGTTTGGCCATCGGGTGGGTCTATCTAGCCACATCATTAAGCCCCGCCGCGACAATCTGATGTTGTATGTAAAACCCATTACCATCGGTGACGGTAGTTTTATCGGTGCTGGGTCTTACCTTGGACCGGGGGCAACGGTGACAGCTGGCAGCTATCTGACTGCGCGCAGTGAAATTTACCCCAATGTGACCGTTGATGGTCTTGCGGATGAGGCCCACCCGGATGATTGCTCGCTGGAGGCCCACCATGCGCTGGCTGATTAAAGGGTTGGGACGATTGCTGGCCCCCACGGCCAAACAATTTGGTCACGCATTGTCCCAGCCGCAAGCAGCCCAGCGCACCTTACAAACCCAATTATTTCAGCAAGTTAGCCAGAGCGACTATGGCCGGTCTTTAGGGATTAAGTCTATTGACGACTGGCATCAGATTCCGATTGTCACCTATGACGATCTGCGCCCTTGGATTGAGCAGAGGCATTCCCTGAGCGCCGACCCCATTCTCTTCTATGAGCCAACATCTGGCAGCCGTGGTCCTGCAAAGCACATTCCCTACACCCGCGCGCTAAGGCAGTCGTTTAATACGTTGTTCTGTATTTGGGCCCATGATCTGATTAGCAACGGCCCCAGATTTGAAACGGGCAAAGTCTATATGTGCATTTCCCCTAAGCTTTTGGCTCCTGGAGAAACGCCAGCGGGATTGCAAGACGACTCCGAATATTTAGACCGATGGCTACGCTGGGTGCTCAAGCCGTTTCTGGTATCCCTGCCCGATGCCCACCAACCCCAATTACCTGAGGTATTTCAAGCTAATCTCTGTAAAACCCTGCTGCTCGAAGAAAATCTAGAGAGTATCTCCATTTGGAGCCCTAGCTTTCTGACGGTGCAGCTCAACTATATTCAGACTCACCGGCAAGCCTTGAAAACACAGCTACCGCTCTCGCCTGATAGGTCTCGGGTGCTAGATAGTGAATCAATCGACTGGGAAGCCCTGT
>CALBPH010000529.1 GCA_937899365.1 uncultured Leptolyngbya sp. | reverse complement strand
AGCTATGTGCGCCAGACTGTATTTTCAAAACTGAAAAACAAAAAAAGAGCCTAAGAACATAGGCTCTGTATGAGGATCTGGCTAGCAGTGGCGAAAAGCCTGTTTAAGCAATTTAGGCTTTCGTGGCCTCTGCCTGATGAGACCTTTGCCGACGCTTCAAACCAGCGACTAGTGTGCCGATACCAAGCAAGCCCAAGACAGAAGTAGGCTCCGGTACAGCTGTAACCCGAGCAAACTGTCCAGTTTCATTCAAAGGTACAGCTGTCTGACCATTAGGCGGCAGATAAGCAGCCCCGACCCGACTTGTGTCAACCAGCTCCTGTGTAGTTCTAGTAGGAAAAGACACGTCCTCGTGGGGAGAAAACCCTGCGGGTATTCCAAATGTGTCTGCCCAGTCATCGATGTGTAGGTGAGGCGTACTGCTGCGCGGTGGCTTTGACCAAAAACTCAAGCCACTGGCAAGCGCCGGATCGTTCCCACTTTCGCGATCAAAGTTAGGCGCACCCAGGTTAAGACCGGTGGGCTCGTTGTAGCTGCCGGCTTGGAGAATCTCTTGAGTGCTGGTATCAAAATTAAAGTTGACTCCAGGGTCGAGGTGATTGTCAGTGTAGGTCTCCAGCAGAGTTCCATCCGGGGCAAAGAAGGAAATATTGAGGAAATCTAAATCATCGGTTCTGACAATTCCACCTGTGTAGCTTTGGATCTCGTCATAGCCAAATGAACCTGATACTCCAAACCCGGCGATTTGCCCGGTCCAGTCAAAATTAAACTCGATCGCCTCGGCGCGGGCGGGAATCGCTAGACTTAGCGCTAAACCAATAAAAAGACCTTTCTTTAACGTGGGGAGCATCAATCCAAAATCTCCAAAAGACGAAATTGTAAAGGGCTGACAAGACTGACACGCTGCCATAAACAGGGCTACCTCCATACGAAAGCCGTGCCAATCTCGTTACACATAAATAGTCTGTAATAATTCCTATTAGGAAGTATCAATTTTCCTACCTGTAAATTTAGGTAAGGTATCCCCTGAAGCAGGCTTACAAAGTAATCAGATCTGTATATTCTTCACAGCTAATATATGATCCTTTTTAAGCTATTGCAAATATTTTTCAATAGCTAACAGTGAAAAAGTCGCTCTTATACAGGCTACAGGCTACCTGCTCTCGGGTTCGCTGAGGGAAACAGAGAGCAGGTAGCCACAGAGATGAGTGTGCAGAGTACCTGTTTTGTTCAATATTGTGTCCGCGTCTCCGCTAGTTTGGCGTGAGTAGTTGTTCTTTGAGTTCTTCGAGGTAAAGCTCGGTGCCGATGGGGCCGGGTAAACCTAAGCACAGATAAGCCGGGATGAAATAGACTCGTCCGGCTTTACTGGCGTCGAGGGACTGTGCGATCGCATTCTTTTCCCATGCTTGTTTCAACGTCTGGGTTTGCTGCTGATCAAAGGCGGTCATCTCGGTCAGACCAGACGTGTCCCATTGATAGCCAAACAGCAGGATTGAATCAGCCTCATCCAGCTCCGGCAATGCTTCTATAGATATTTCAACCACCGAGGTGGGTTCATCGGCTGCAACACCTTCCAGATAAACGGGTTGAAACCCCAGATCTTGCACCAAAGCGCCACAGCGACTGTTCGTATGGCTAATTGTGTTGAATGCCTGCATATTCCCAGAGGTGAGCATAAGTACTTGAGGATGATTTTTGATCACCGGGGCAAACTGAGCTTTGGCCTGCTCAATGCGGGCGTTGGTTTCAGCTAGAAGCACTTCGGCGAGATCGCTGCGCCCCAAGGCTTGACCAACGGCATTCAGATTACTGTTGCCGCCTACGATATTAAAGCTGAGTGTGGGGGCAATGGTCGTTAGTTGCTCGTACTGAGCTGCCTCTAAGCCAGGGGCCAAAATTAGATCTGGTTGGGCTTTTACAATGGCTTCGATGGATGGTTGATAGGCTAACCCGACATTGACCGGTTGAGTGGTTACCCGACTACCTAGATAGGGGATTTGTTGGCTAGGATTGTCGTAATCACCCTGATGAAAAGCAATGTGATCGCCATAGCCAGCGGGCTGTGCCCCCAGTGCTAACACCTGTTCTAATAAATAGGGACCCAGCACTACAATAGTTTCAGGCTGTCCGCAAATCTCAGTGTCGCCCATCTCATGCTGAACGGTGCGACAATCTGTCAATTCAGCAGATGAGACTTCTCCAGACTTGGCATCTGGCTCCTGAGTAGTACCCTGACAGCTAATAGTCCACCAGGCCAAGGATATTACTAATAACCGTCTACTCCATGCAAAAAATCTCACACGCGTTCATTCCCTGACGTCTACTGATTAGGATCGCATCATGACCCAGTAAATACGGTTAGCTCATTAAAACGTTACTGACACTGAACCTACGATGGTAAATGGAGCCCCCGGCTCCAAACCTGATGTACGGCTGTTGTTGCTAGCGGCAATATAGTCAACATCAAACAAGTTTTTCGCATTAAGGGCAAATCGCCAGCTGTCACGGCGATAGAAAACTCCAGCATTGGTGAGAAAATAGTCATCTAATACAAAACTGTTATCTAAATCCCCATCGCGTTCTCCGACAAAGTTAAAGCCTGCCCCAAAGCCTAAGCCTTGCAGCTCACCTGATGTAATTTCATAGGTGGTCCACAGACTGGCACTGTGCTCAGGGGCATTGAACAGACCATTGCCATCAGGAATAACGTTGTCTTCTGTGACTCTTGCATCCGTGTAGGCATAGGACGCGATGATGTTCCAGCCCGGCATAATCTCGCCTACAATATCTAGCTCCACCCCTTGACTGCGCTGCTTACCCGTTGCCACCGATGAAAATGGATCTAAGGGATCGGGAGTGGCAACATTTTGGCGAGTAATGTCAAAATATGCCAGTGTGGCCAATAAGTCCCCTTCTAATAATTCAGCTTTAATACCGATTTCAAAGCCTTCACCTTCCTCAGGTTCGAGGGGATCCCCAGCGGCGGTGGTGCCAGGATTGGGGGTAAAGGATTGAGAATAGCTGGCAAACAATGACAAAAAGTCTGCGGGCTGATAAACAATCCCCACTCTAGGGGTCCAGGCATCATCATTTTGGGTTGTTTTAGAACCAATGGGGTTTAAATCAGTTGGGTTATTGGTGGTTTCTTGCTCTACGGTGTCGTATCGTATCCCTGCCAACAAAATTAAATTATCCGTAATGTCGATTTGGTCCTGCAGATATATACCCAACCGATCAGTTTGGATGTCATTATCTGCAAATAGCGGCAAATTATCCTCATCGATTGTTACCAAGCCATAGACCGGATTAAAGATATCGAGAAACGAGGGGGTAAAGAAGTCAAACCCTGTGACCTCGCTATCCTCAGTGCGGTTCAAGTCTACCCCTGCGAGCAGGGTATGGCCAACGGAGCCGGTGGCAAACTCACCGACGATATTAGTTTGTAATGAGAAATTCTCGGTATCTAATTCTTGTTGTGATGGAAACCGGGTGACAAAGCCTGTTGTTTCATCAAACTCAAGGGGGAGCGCACTGACATTTTGCAAATCTCGATTGTAATATTCAAAGGCGTTGCGAATGTGCCATTGCTCGTTAAAGTCATGTTTCAAGTCATATCCGATGCGAAATAATTCACTATCGGTAAAGTTATCGGGTTCGGAAATGATACGGTCAAAGGGGGCATCTACTACGCCATCACCGAAGGCAACCAGCCCTGTTTCAAAGGGTTGCTGGTCGTTTAGGTATTCGGCATTGATGGTGAGATTGGTGCGCTCGCTAATCTGCCAGGCCAATACAGGCGCGACAAAGGTTTGTTCAATGTCTTGATCAAAGTCAGTAAACCCATCATCGTGAAAGTATGAGGCATTCAGGCGATAAAGCAAGCGCTGAGCGGGGGTGATAGGACCCGAGAGGTCGACCGGAGGCTGAAATACTCCCCGATTGCCCACCCGTGCCGCAAGTTCATAGGTAGGCTCGGACAAAGGCTGCTCAGTTACCAAATTAATCAGCCCCCCTGGCTGAACTTCCCCGTAGAGAATAGACGCTGGTCCTTTGAGGACTTCTACTCTCTCTAGATTTGTGATGGTCGGACTGACGCCTGTAAACCCCCCAAAATCCCTAAACCCATTTCGGAGTGTTGGTGCATCAAACCCGCGAATATTAAAGTTAAGGCTGGTATTTACAAAGGTGCCGCCAAAGGTTACTCCGCTAACATTGCTCAGTGCTTCATCTAGACGAGTGACTTGCTGGTCTTCTAATACTTGTTGGGGAATCACCTGAATCGAGGCAGGGATATCTAAGACTGGCGTATCGGTGCGCGTGGCAGTACTGGCATTGGGAACACGGTAGTCGTCCTCATTCTCACCCGTCACCACAAGACGTAATGCATTGTCCTCACCGTTAGCTTCAGCAACAAAACCACTCTCTGGTGTGATGGTTAAGGCTAGGTCAGTCGTGTTGGGGCTGGGTGTAATTGAGGGAGCCGTTTCTTGACCCGTAATATCTATCCGGACGCGGTTGTTTATCTGGGTGACCGTAATGTTGGTGATGTCTGCGGCGGGGTCGGTAACAGAAAATATATCTGCGGTTGTCAGGGCCAAAACGGCGTCAATCTCCACTGTTAGCGTATTGCCAGAGATCGATGTCGTGGGTGGGGCTAAATCACCAGATGTTTCTAGCCATAGTTCAACAGTGCCGTCTGTCGAACGAAGTTGAATATCGGTAATGGTTGTGGGCTCGGTTTGAGCCAGTAAGCTATCTTTTTGGGGTGAGGGCAAGCTGGCCTGCGCCGATTCCCCAGCTGTCATGAATAATAAAGCCACCAGCGGTGCAACCGCCCCAACACGCATCCACACGTTAGACATCCTGTTACCCTCGCACAGTGAAAAACCACTGGAAACATTCTTGACTAATGCTGAATTAACTATTTAATCAAGAATAGTTCCCAAGAAACTGGGATTGATAATACGGGATGTTCTTATTGATTTTCTTTGTGGGACGAACTTTTTTCTTAGCGAAACGGACTTTTTGTTGGTGGAATGATAATGGTCTAGCCTCGACGGCCTAACTGATACGCTTTGGGGCTGACCGCAAACTTACGTCGAAATGCGGTACTAAAGGCTTCAGGGCTTTTATACCCCACCGCTGCGGCCACACCGGCGATGGTCAAACTGGGGTCGTCTTGTAACAATGTTTGAGCCTGGTGCATACGATGGTCTTGCAGATAGCCAAAAACAGTTGTCCCAAACAGCTGTCGAAATCCGTGCTTGAGTTTGCGTTCGTTAAGACCGACCTGTCTGGCTAATGTTTTTAGAGAAGGGGGATCTGTTGCCTGTTGAATCAGGCTGGCTTGGGCCTGGTACAGCTGTTCAATATCCTGAGAGCATAGCTTGACCGGGGTGGGTGTTTTTTGTTCATTAGTCCAGGCAGATAGCTGTAAGGTGAGCAGCTCTAAGACTTTACTCTCTAGATAAAGCTGTTGCATGAGGCCATCGTGGGGACAGCCCAAGATTTGCTGCACTAGCTGCCACATAGCGGGTGTTATATGGCCTAAGGGTTGATGAAAGCGCTGATGGGCATCGCCTTGCAGGAGTTTTTGTAACGGTGGCGGTAATGCGGAGTGACTGCCATGTAGGGAATTTAGGTAGGTGGCATCGGCAGATACTGTGACGATGTGAATGAGCTGATGGGCAGGCCAGTGCTCAATTTCGGTATGGTTCGGCAAATGATACAAATAGTGGTGACCGACGGTTTCCTGGTAGTCGTTGTCAATGTCTGAGGCATCCAGCGTCTGCACCCGTGACGCACCCGCTAGGTAAAACTTTGATGTGAGTGGAAAACTTGCTTCATGCTGACGTCGCTGTCGTAGGGGCTGCTTGAGGGTGGCTTTACGAATTTCGAGATTTAACCCATGGCGCAGTGTAAAGTTACGATCGCCACCACTCCCTAAACATTGAGGCAAGTTGAGCTGGGTACCTAACGCTGTTGGCTGATAGACTGGTTCGCCTCGCCGTTGGGCCTGTGCCGTCAGCTCTTCTAGTTCCAGGTCAGTCAGCTCAATTGCCATGGTCAGCCCCAGATTAATGAGATCTATTTCCATTAATACTAAGGTATTTTCTCTGAGTATGGATCGATAGCCGCCGCTCAGCTGTAATCGCGCAACATTTTTTTGATCTCAAGCGTATGCATTTCTTCTTGCCCAATCTTGGTGCGGGTATATTCTTCTAAATAAATGCTGGCGTCTTGAACCACATCAAGTAGTTTTTTGTACATATTTAATGCTTTTTGTTCGTGGTTCAGACTTTCTGACAGCAGGTCTTTGACTGAGTGGCGATTGTTTTCCTCAATAGTTGAGATCCGCTGGCTAGGATGGCCTTCTAATCCAGTAATAATCTCGCCAGCTTCTTGGGCATGGAGTAAAGACTCATTGGCTTGAGCCTTAAAAAAGTCCACAATCGGAATACGATTAGGCCCGGTCACCATTAACGAGCAGTGGGTGTAGCGCACCACACCTGCCAGCTCAAATTCCATAATTTGATTGAGTAACTCAATGGTATTGACAGTATTAAGATCTTTCATGCAGTTATGTTGAGAATCAACGAGTTATGATTATAAGCGGAGGATAGATGTAGTGGATGAATAATGTATCTGTCAGGCTAGTTCGGATAAAGGAGAAACATTGGTGCTGCCTACATTTCCGAGGCCTTGTCTTATCGTCGGAGTAGAGTCTCATGTTGCAGAGCCAATCCAATGATAGTTAGACAGTTAATAGTCAGTTTTACTAGCAAAATCAGTCAGTCAGCTGACCCAGCCTAACGCTTTGACAGTAGGCGTCAGCCCGCGTGATTGATTGTTCATAGAAGATGCTTTTATCAGATAGTGGCCAATAGACCAAACAGTAAAAACAGTCCTCCTCCCAGGGCGGTCAGGGTACGTTCCGACACCCGGCCACAGAGCCAACGACCACAGTTAGTGGCAATGACTGCGCAGATAGCGTGACCTAAGACAGCACCGCTGATTACCCCCAAGGGTGGATGTGCAGCTGATAGAGCAATCGTTGCAATTTGGGTGCGATCGCCCCACTCCGCTACGAAGACTAGCCCAAAGGCTTCGGTCATAATTGCCAAGGGAGTCTCTTTCGCTTTTCTCTTGCTTTTCTCTGCTCTATTGACTGCTTCAGCGGCATCTTTCTCTTCGTCTCCTGTTGTCGTCATTTGACTCGCCTGATACAGCAGCCGAATACCAAAAACAATAAACAAACAAACCTCAGCCCATTTCACTATCAAGGGAGGTAACAGTGTCGCTGCTTGCCCCACTAAAACCGATAGCACTGTCATCAAACCTAAGGCACCAACTGCCCCCGCAAATACCCAGCGACGGCGATGGCGCATAGCCAAAATGGCAGCGATAAAAAAGGTCTTATCACCTAGCTCGGAGATCGTAATCAATAATAAACTGGCGGTAAAAGCAGCTAACATGCTCTCAAATTCCTCAGATTGCGACGGTTTCTGACGCGAATTTGATGAGGCACAAGACTCCACCAAACCTGCGTCAGCAGATTTAGTGAAGGTCTCGCTGATGAATAGTGATCCAATAGGCAAACACTATGCCATCCTCTGAACCAGGCTCATCACCAGCATGTTGATTCAGAGGGGTCGGCTAGGCCGATAGCTACTCCCCTTCGCACTGGATTATACGATAGATAGGGGCTTTATGATTTTGGCTTGCATAATTTCCTATAAATATAGACATATAAATGAAAACCATTAGCATTATGTCAGCAGGACATGGCCGACCTCGCCCTCACATTTTCCACCAGCAACCTTAGTGAAATGTTTGCCGAGGCGCAGCAGCAAACCGGTGCTGCCTGCCAGTCTGACCCGATGGAATCGGTCTATACCCTAGAGAACCCTTTGGTCATTTGACCTATCGCTGTATTCATTTGCGCGAGGGATTGGTTATCGTGGCGTGTTTGCGCTCAGTGGTGCTTTAGGGTTGGCGTGCCTAGTGTTAATCGCCAAGGGATTAAAGCTGTCGATTCTTGCTGTCTCTAAAGATCAACAGAGAGAACCTCAAGTGAGAAATAGTGTCTGAGGCTCTCGTTGATTTCTGAATGCACGGTTAGCTTATGGCTGAAACCTCTAGTTCACCGTTATGAAGAAAGCATGCTTTGTTAAAGAGCTTAAGATCCAGTGGATTTGGCAATCGGACATGATTAAGACCTGGACAACGTTCAATGGATGGATAAAAAGAGCGATCAATTTGCGAGATGAATACCAATACTAAGCTGCGTTCATTCGCAAATGTCTTCAACGCACTCACTTGAGCCACGAGTTCAGGATTTTCTCGTTTTTGATCTAACAGCTGTAAGTAATCAATGACGACCACTGTTCCCGGTGGTACAGTCGTGAGTCTGGCCATAATGTACTCAGCGCTAATGCTATCAGATGCATCAAACTCGAAAGCATTACGAAAGACGGCTGGATCTTCTCCAATTGTTTTGAATAAATTGAGGATGTCAGTCACGCTGTATTCCAGCGTAAAGAAAACTCAATGACGGCCTGACTTCATGGCTTCAACCGTTAGTTCAAGACTTAACTGTGTATTGCCGTG
>CALBPH010000528.1 GCA_937899365.1 uncultured Leptolyngbya sp. | reverse complement strand
GGTGACGATGATGAGTAATCGCTAGTTACTATGTCGTCAGTTGACTGAATTCTTAGCTTTAATTCAGAAAAATTATGGGGTTGCCAGTAGTTTTAGATGTTGCCCTTGGGTTGATGTTTGTTTACATGGCCTTGGGTTTGATTGCTAGCGAGGCGCAGGAGATCGTTAGTACCATGCTGCAGTGGAGGGCTGAACATCTCAAGTATTCGATTGAGCAACTGTTGGCCGGGGGGCAATCTGCTGATGCTCGAGCGGCGCGCAGGTTGGCCGATCAGCTTTATAACAGCCCCATGGTGCGTGACTTAAACTATGAGGCCCAGGGGGTGATTGCGCGCTCAGCTCGGCAAATCCTCCACGGCGTTGGCTGGCTTTATCGATTGCTCAGTCGTACTCGCAATGTGTTTGGGGCGCAAACATCGGGTCCTTCCTATATTCCGTCGGAGGCGTTTGCCTCGACACTGTTGGAGACCTTGCAGTTGGAGGGGCTACAGAAGTCAGTAGTTGAGGCCCGTCTCAAGCGGTTGCTACAGGAACGAATTATGCTGCCGTTGGGGGATACGCTCCATACGCTGCGGGCAGCTATTGGGGATGGGGCGCTGCTGGATGTGGAGCTGCGCAACCTGGAAGCCTCCTTAGAAAGAATATTTTTGGATTATCGGGCAGGTCGTACTGGGCTAGCTCAAATTGCCGATCGGGTGATGGCTGAGCTGGATCATTTTGCGGATCAGGGGGCCCAGGTTCTACCCGAGAGCTATGGTGCAACTCAATCGTTTATTCGGCGGTTGGGGTATTTGCGATCGCAACTAGCCGGCGGTATGGATGTCTCCGAAGGGCTGGTTCGGCAGCTACAGCCTACCCTCAAAGAACTGCTGTCCCTATTAACCAACTCCAGCGATCGTGGCGAAGCCCGCTCCGGAGAACTGGCCTACGTACGTCAAAGCCTTGAGGGTAAACTCCCAGTGCGGCTCCAGGAAAGTTTGACCCTACTAGCTGAGCGCGTTAGCCACACTGCCGGCGGCGCAGACGATCAGCTAAAACTGTTCCAATCTGAATTAGAACATTGGTACGACCGGGGCATGGATCGCGCCGGAGGTGTTTACCGCCGAAACTCAAAAATAGTCGGTATCTTGCTAGGGGTGGTGATTGCAGCCGCGGTGAATGCCGATACCTTTTACATGGCCAATCGACTAACCGTAGATCAAGCTGTACGCACCAGTGTGATCCAGACCATTAATCAAGTCCCCCTAGAAACCCCAGTATCTCCGAGTAACACCGGTCCCATCAGCACCGAATCCCTCCGGGAAGATCTTCAGTCCCTGGGCGATGCTGTACAAACCACGCTGTCAGACTATTCTCTTCCCCTAGGACGTTCTCCAAAACTACTAGCTACCCAGGCTGTTCTAGAAGCTGACTGGCCTCTCCCCATCCCTCGCCACTGGTTAGGCTGGGTCATTACCGGTATTGCTGTTTCCATGGGGTCTAGTTTTTGGTTCGACGCCCTACACCGAGTCATGACAGTGCGGTCGTCAGGGACCAAACCTAGCAGTACCAAATCTGGCGACTAATGAGTTGTCGGCAACCAAATGATAAAAACCGTACCGTTCTCCATGGGCGATAACGACTGATGCAGGGAAATAGGTATCCATGGCGGGTGAGCGTCCCCTGCCCCCAAAGGACTGACCACTTCGATGGTTCCTCCCATTTGAGTAATTAGATCCTTGGCAATGGCCAGCCCTAAACCAGTCCCTGGGATTGTCCCCTGGGACTGTATCCCTCGGTAGCTGCGCTCAAATAAATGAACCTGATCCTCCAGGGGAATGCCAGGTCCGCTATCGCCCACAGCAATTCCCAAATAGTTCTCTTTACCCAAGCTCCCCAACAGCCAAACCCACGCCTGGAGAGGCGAATATTTAAACGCATTGTCCAGTAAATTGGCAACGACCTCTTGTAATGCCTGGGCATCAATTGCGACTAATTCTTGAGAGAAACTAGCCAGGGGCGAATGCCAAAACTGTCTATGGCGCTCGCTTGCTGCTGCCACCGTGACCGTTATGAGGGGCTCCAGCACATCTCCCAACAACTGAGGGGTTGCTTCCAACGAGCGACCCAGCGCCGGTAGCAGGGGTTTTTGAGGGATTTCAGAACTCTCTGGAAGTAAAGGCGGCGTTACTTCTCGGGCAATATCCACATCGCCGATGTCAACGGCGGCATCAAAATCAGTTACCAGTTCCGTCAACCGTTTACTCTCTCTCACAATGCCATCGGCTAGCCGGTAGTTAGGATCGTCCTGGGAAAGTCGACGCAGCATTAGTTTCCCAAATGTGCCAATGGCCGTCAGCGGATTACGAAACTGATGTAATAGATTGTGGAAGACCTCTGATTGCTCTCCCTGTAGCGCTTGCTTTGTTTTCAGTCGCTGGTGTAGCCATTGATTTTGCCGATCTAAGAAACAGCCCGCCGCCAAACTAACTGAAACAGTCTGCAAATACTGCTGTTCGCTGGCCTGCCAGGGACGATCCGAACGCAACATTACCAGCACACCCATAACAATTTCCTGATGTATCAACGGCACCACTAATCGTTCCATTGATGAATCAATGTCTGGACTTGTGTGCCCCACACCAGCTAACTCCCCAGATGCCACGGCATCGACCATGGACATGCCAGCCATTCCCGACGCAGGCAGAGCATCCCGTCTAATCATTGGATTCAGTAAATCGTTTAGATCGCTAGACTCTGGGATTTGAGCGATGGGTACCAGGACCGGCTCAGCGTCCGCATCAACCCCTAGGGTGAGATATATGACAGATGACACCTCGCCAAACGTGCGGCGCAATAGTTCCAGATGGGTCTGGCATAGATCGACTAATTCGGCACTGGCTGGCATGGTCTTGCCTTGATTCGGTCAATGGAGGGATGCTTGAGGTATTTCTTGTATCCGGATAAAATTATCTAAACTTTAACTTTTATCAAGATAACCAAAAAAAATGTAAGGGGCTGTGCTTCTTCAAATATTTAAGATGGTTGCCACCAACACACTTTCAGCAGATACACCACAATTTTAAGAGAAGTTGAAAATCTAAGGCACAACCGATATACTTTGCTGGGTTAAGTGTTTTTGTAACTATCAATACACGAATCCGCTATTCAAACTATCCATGGGAGGTCAAACAACTTGGCACGGAGACGCAAACGTAAAAGTCGTCGCCGCCTTGAAGGGCGTCGTATCTTAGAATCAGTTCCTCAATACAGCATTGAGAGTGGAGAAGCCAAGCCTGTAACTGCGGCTCGCAATTTTATCCATTCAGAAGGTATTCAACCACCGGCTGTACTACTGGTTAAACGTAACGAGCATACCACTGACCGGTACTTTTGGGCAGAGAAGGGGCTGTTTGGTGCTCAGTATGTTGAGGAGAACCATTTCTTATTCCCCAGTCTGCGCGCTTTGATTGGTGAAGAAGAAGAAGCGGTCTTAGGCTAAAGAAGACAGGTTAAGTGCCTTGGTAGCCCTTAACCTGTTCAAACAAAACCTATAAAAGATTACCAGGGAGGCGTGACATTTGCGCCTCCCTTTTTAGCTTATTGATGAATACTCCCCGATCGAGTCTGGGTCGCTGTACTAACTTTGACTGAAAGGTGACTGAGCCCTTAGCTGAATAATTTCATCCCGATGCCCTCGCACGGTTAGCTTGCAGCCATTGTCAACATTGTCATTAATGCAAAAAGCGATTTGCTCCTCCCGTTCAGCCTTTTTCCAATAGACGATGGCGGCGGCGGGGGATAGCAAAATCAGAATAATGAAAAAAGCCCCATAGCTGCTAACCAAAGTGGCTAATACTAGGGCAAAGCACATTAGGGCCACGGCCGCGAGAAAAGCGAGAAAAATAGCCATAAAGACACTGGGCCTAACCAATCCCACCAGCTTTACCCAATTATCAGACTCTGACGGGTCAGCGTTTGATGATGGAGATTCTTCCATCAAGCGATAGGCACGGTTTTGAAAATAGTCAAGCAGCTTTTGACGTAAGATACCTGGTGATTGATCCGTCGAAAACTCGGCAACTTCAGTTCGATCTTTAGTAGCTGCCTTCATAAAAAAGAACAACCCCACCCCTAACAGCATGGTTAGGAAAAAGGTTGACTGACTGACTGCACTTTCCACAACGGCTATTCCTGGCAAAAACAAACAACTACTGGAGCCACAATGACTATACCCCAGTAGCTGCTCAGTAGTTGTTGCTTATGTGATCTGTCCAATGGGAGGGCAAACCGTTTAGACGTGGATTTGGTTACGAACTCATGGCTCGGCGTCGGGGAGTGGTATTGCGCTGACCCAGAATATAGCGCTGCCAAAGTTCCGCTAGTTCCCGTGCCTTGGTTTGCCAATCGGGACGCAGACGATACATCCGCCGAGGGCGACCACGACCTTCCACTTTTTTCCAGTAGCCCATGATGGCGCCCTGATTTTCTAGAAACTTAAGGGCGCTGTAGAGTACGGTATCTGACAGTCGATAGTCAGGATACTCATTCTCAATCGCGTGAATGAGTTCGGTTCCGTAGGAATCACGACGGATAAGCACTGAAAGCACGTAACAAACCGCTAACTCCTTATTCAAATAAAGAGGCGGGGGATCTTCAAAGAATTGATAAATGTCCTCGAATTTCATGGTGTATTGCTCCGGCTGCAATAGGGATGGGTTTAAAACAGCTTAATTACCGATGATTTATGACTGGAGCATTAGTAATGTCAGGCCCCACCTAATGGAGGTTAGGTCTCACCTAATGGAGATAAAAAGTAAATCTGTCAAAGCCTCTACCAGTTCAAGCTCAGTTGGTTACGGCTAATCCCTCAAGACGAGAGCCTTACACAAAAACTGGTTTGAAAATTTAAGTTAGAAACGAGCGTTAGTTAGATAGTGCCTACCCTTAGATTGTTGTAAAGACAGCAATTCACCGCCCTCACTCAGTTATTTCGTCAAAAGATTTTATTTATAATCTAGGGTTTATTTTAGACGCTATAAAATCCCTCCGGGAATAACCGCCTTATATAGTTACTATCCGCAAACAAAATATAAACTTGCTTGAGGAATTGATAATAATCGCGCCGTTAGTCTCTGGCGGATTTGGGAGCTTGGGCTAATTGTCTGAAAAATTTGAGTCAGACAGCTGGGTTTGGAATAGGCGTTGGCCATTGCGGCTGGCAACCAGTTCTAGGGCAAGGGGCCCGGTGGTGAAAATTTGCTTGCCGGCCACTGCCTCAATGTCCAGGGGCGCTCCGTAGTTTTGTACCTGGTTCAGAAAATCAATGACAGGCTCGCTAAATCCGCCCGCCACTCTGGGATTGTCTACGATGATGATGCCTTCCAAGCTAGCTTTTATTTGGGCGCTGGTGACTAATGTCCGCAGGGCTTCTACCAGGGAAGGGGTGCTGGGATAGGCGGCTTCTATGGGGATGCGGGCCAGGGTTTCCCCCTGTTCAAAAACAATACGATTCAGTTTTGCTTGTAACGAAATTTCTACGCAGGGAGGATCTTCTTGCTGGACAACGCAGGGTTCTCCAACCACATAGTTGCCGGAAACACCGACGCGGATCACATACTGTTGGCCGTCGGTGATCACTCTGGCGGTTTCTCTGACGCTTTGCGGGCTAATGCGTAAAATTCGTACCGCTTTATCGGGTGCATCGGGCCAAATCTCATTTAATGCCAGTCGGTTTGCTTCGGCCAATAGCTGTTCAATTTCAGTTGTGGCCGCGGCTAAAGACTGGGGGCGGGTAATGAGTAGGGCTAGGGTTTGATTGCGGCTGATGGCTACATTACCTGCTCGCAATTTAATGAACTCAGACTCTAGACGTTGAATTTCGTCTTCGAGAAAGGCCTGTTCGGTTTTAAGTCTGTCTAGGGCGTCTTCCCGTTGGGCAATGGCGAGATCCCGCTGCTGTAGCTCTTGATCTCTCTGGGCCAGGGAGCGATCTCTCTGGGCAATTTGTCGCTTTACCTCAGTTTGCTGACGTTGCAGCACCTGGCGATCTTGCTGTAAACGGCCGATCTCTCCCTGGAGTTGATCGGCCTCTTGGGAGCCGATGCCCAGCTGATTTTGAGTTTGGTCAAGCCGCTGGCGAACCAGGGTTTCGCGGTTGGTGGCTTCATCTAGAAAGGTGTTTACTTCGGTAAGCTCACCTTCCGCATCAATCTTTTGTCGGGTGACTCGGTTGAGGGCTGTTTCTACATCGGCTTTGGCGGCTTGAGTATCTTCTAGGGCCGTTCGTGCTTCAGATAGATTTGCCTGGGTTTCTTCAAACTCGAATAGCCCTTTCCGTAGCTGCTCGCTGGCAACGAGTAACAACCCTAATGTGGATGCAGAAATTACACTGCCCGTCAAAATACTGACAACGGTAGCTGTCTGACGGGGGCGTAGATTAAAGAGTGACAGGCGGGCTTTGCCCACGCGCATGCCAATGCGATCGCCCAGCGTGGCGATAACGCCACCGAGGACTAACACGGTCGTAATCAGTAGTAGACCAACGCCCATCTAACGTCCATCCCATGGAGCAAAAGCCCTAGCAGGCTCTCGTATAGGTTACTTGATTGTTTGTCACAGTGGTGACTGTGGCGGCAGCTGTCCTAGGCAAACTGCTGGCTGAGGGCAACGGGATCGTGAACGGTTATCTTCTTCTTGTGAATAGATATCATGGTGTCCTGGCGCAAATCCCCCAGCAGTCGCGTGACGGTCACCCTTGTAGAGCCGATGGCTTCGGCGATGGCCTGATGGGATAGCTTGAGGTCGATGGTAATGCCGCTGGTGCTGGGAACTCCAAAATCACGGCAGAGAATTAGCAAAAAGCTGACAAGCCTGGAGCCCATATCTCGGTGGGCCAGGGTTTCGATCATCATCTCGGTTTGCAGAATGCGCGATGATAGCCCCTGCAGCAGCATGATGGAAAGCTCTGGATGCTCCTCTAGGGCCTGCTTTACCTGCTCAATGGGCATGGACATGAGCTCAACCGGTGTAAAGGCTACGGCATGGTAAAAGCGATCGGAACGATTCCCGGTTAATAGGGACAGGACGCCAAAAACGCTATTTTCCCGCAGGAGTGCCACGGTGATTTCTTCTCCCGCTTCGTACACCCTGGAAAGTTTGACGGCGCCTTTCAGCAGAAAATAAACCCGTTCAGCCGGATCGCCAGGGAAGAAGATAGTCTTACCGCGCTCGTAGGTTTCGGCTACAGGGGGAAATGAGCCTGTGGATAGCTGCCTTAATAGATTGGCAAGAGGTTTCTCTGTAGTCACGGTGGTTGGGGGGTGCGATCGCAAGGGCTAATTAGTAAGATTTCCTGACTTTAGACCAATAAAACCCAAGTTCGCCGGGTTTTTTGTATATGTTTATACAAATAGCAAGGCTATCCACAAGGGGCCATTTTTCAGTATGCTCCTATGGGCCGCCCCAACGGCGTAACCGGATTAAATTAACATTCGATACAGCTCCCCACCATGTTAGACCTGACTGGAAAAAATGCCCTGGTGACCGGTATTGCAAATAATCGTTCGATTGCCTGGGGCATCGCCCAGCAGTTGAGCAAAGCTGGCGCTAATCTCGGTGTGACCTACCTCCCTGATGAAAAAGGGAGGATGGAAAAAAAGGTGCGGGATTTGACCGAGCCTCTAAATCCCAGTCTGTTTCTACCCTGTAATGTGCAGAACGATGACCAAGTCAAGGCCACCTTTGATGCGGTCTAGGAGAGTTGGGGTCGCTTAGACGTACTCATTCACTGTTTAGCCTTTGCCAATCGTGATGATCTAACAGGGGACTTTAGCGACACGTCGCGTCAGGGATTTCAAACTGCCCTAGATATCAGTGCCTATTCGCTGGTGAAACTTGCTCAGCAGGCAAAACCCTTGATGACCGATGGGGGCAGCATTGTTACCCTGACCTATCTAGGTGGTGTGCGGGTGGTTCCTAACTACAACGTTATGGGCATTGCCAAAGCGGCCCTAGAGATGAATGTGCGCTATCTGGCGGCTGAGCTAGGTCCGGGCAATATTCGTGTAAATGGCATCTCTGCGGGGCCAATTCGTACCCTAGCCTCGTCAGCGGTGGGCGGAATCCTAGATATGATTCACCATGTAGAAGAAGTTGCCCCCTTACGCCGTACGGTTACCCAGGCGGAAGTGGGCAATGCGGCGACATTTCTGTGTAGCGATCTAGCCTCAGGTGTAACGGGTCAGATTTTATATGTTGACTCCGGCTATGAGATCATGGGAATGTAGCTGCTTTGGCAGTTAATTTTTTAATTGATTGCCCCGTCACGTTTATTCCTCGTAATAATTGCCCATCCCCCTATGGCAAATTGGCTTGAGCACAGCGTACATGTTGATGTGGAGGCTCCCATCGACCTGGTGTGGGCCCTATGGTCTGATTTAGAACAGATGCCCCAGTGGATGAAATGGATTGATTCGGTCGAGCTCCTGGCGGATCAACCGGACATGTCCCGCTGGAAGTTGGCATCTGGCGTTTGGGAGTTTACCTGGCTATCACGTACCGTTTAGGTGGTGCCCCACCAAATTTTGCATTGGGAATCGGTGGTTG
>CALBPH010000527.1 GCA_937899365.1 uncultured Leptolyngbya sp. | reverse complement strand
GGGTGAAGCCAAGGCAGATTGGGAGATTTTTGCTGAGGTGGGTCGTCGCTTGGGCTTTGAAGAACAATTTGCTCAACGGACATCAGCTGACGTATATGACGAGTTTGTCTCGCTGACGGCAGGCCGGCTGTGTGATTCGACGGGACTAAGCCATGAGCGGTTAGCGGCTGGCCCGATTCAGTGGCCCTGTCCGGCAGGGGAGTCTGATCAGGTGGCCTATGGCAAACATGATAAACGGCTGTATACGGACTATCGGTTTGCCACACCCAATGGCAAGGCAAAGTTCTGTGCCTTTCATATTAAGGGGTTGGCTGAGCCCCCCAATGAGGACTATCCGTTTGTACTCACCACGGGACGGCTATATGGCCACTGGCATACCCAGAGTCGGACGGGGCGGATTGAGCGGGTGACTAAACGCTACCCGGAACCGCTGTTGGAGGTGAATCCCCGTGATGCGCAGCTGTTGGAAATTCAGTCTGGGGATTGGGTGGAGCTGAGGTCTCAGCGCGGTTTTGCCCAACTCAAGGTGCTGGTCACCCAACACACTACCCGACGCACGGTTGCTATTCCCATGCACTGGGGGTTTCTCTGGGTGGACAACATTGAAGCCAATGCCCTGACGCACCCAGAAGTGTGTCCGATTTCCTTAGAGCCGGAGCTGAAGGCCTGCGCGGTGCAGATGAGTCCCATCGCCGCCCCCCAGATATCGAGTGCAGCCACCGTCAAATCACGCTTTGAAGCTGCCCAGACGATCGCAATGCGGACTGAAGTAAAAGTTTAGTGGGCAGGTATTGAACACCTAAAAATCTATTTTTGCCAAATTAGCATAGGCCAATAGCTCTTTCAGCTGAGCTATTGGCCTATGGCATTGGGGCTACCGGACGGACAATGACTTCGCATCGCTTTTCCCGCTCGCAATGCCATGGGGTGCAATTTTCCTTGCCGGAGCCGGTCAGCGCTACTGGCCATGGTGGCCTGTAATCATGTATAGATATAAATCTATTCAGGTTAAAACTAATTTTGTCAAGCATATTTGCAATTTGTAACATTTTTCGTTACATTGATTTACATAAGATGCAATCATTACAAACCAGGACATCAGATTATGTACACCACCGTTAACGAAACTGGGCAGCTCAATAACTACGCCGCAGAGCCCGAAATGTATTTAGCCTCCTACCCTGCACTTGAGAAGCAGCGCAACTATCTGCTCCAGGGTGGTCTCGCAACACTACTGGTCAGCACTTTGATGATGACAGCCCTGATCGTTAGCTAGGTAATTCTTTCGTCCCCTTTTACAGTCTGTTGAACATTAAGGAACACAAATTATGTTTGGTATTCTATTAGCCGTAATCATCGTTGGTTGGGTTGGCGCTGCCATCCTTGGAACCCAAGCCTACTTCTTCGGGGAGCAATCCAAGCCTATCCACGAACGCAACTGGAACTCCGAAGGGTTTGATGACATGGCCAAGTTGGTAACCGGTCGTGAGACTGATTTCAATGAGCGCATCTATCCCTTTAGTGGTGATGCTTACACCAGCAACGTTGCCAACAGCTAGGCAATGAGACTCTCCCCTTGAACTTGTTAATCAATCCCTAGGGTTTCTCTCCTGCCCTGGGGATTTTCTTTTTGACAATTAGGCCAGTGGTTTTCTGTATTTTGTAGGTTAAAAGCAAAGGTCGAACTCGGCATGGGTTAAAACGTACTCTTAGTAAACCTACTAGAGTAAGCAGTTCCCACAATGAGAAGCTAACCACTCTGGTCAAACCCTTACAATAGAGCCACCCCTTCTCGCCCTTCCATGCGCTGGTTTAACACTGCAGGTCCCTGCCGCCCTGAATACCACTACATGTTGCCGCCCCTAGAGCGACTCCCCAGGGTGCAGCGCATCATCAACCAGCAGGGCTACATCGTCATCCATGCACCGCGCCAGGTCGGTAAAACCACCGCCATGCTCACCCTGGCCCAGCAGCTCACTGCTAGCGGACAATACACCGCCATTATGTTGTCTGTCGAAGTCGGAGCAGCTTTTCATAATGATATAGCGGCTGCTCAGCAAGCTATCCTTGCATCCTGGCAAGGGGCCATCAACGCCTGGCTACCCCCTGACCTCCATCCCAACTGGTCCAACCTGCCTAGCGACGGCTACTTGAGTACGGCACTCCAAACCTGGGCAGAATCTTCCCCACGTCCGCTAGTTGTTTTCATTGATGAAATCGACTCGTTACAAGGGGATGTCTTACTAAGCATTCTGCGTCAGCTACGGGATGGAGCTTCCCGTCGCCCTAATCACTTTCCCCATGCTTTGGCATTAATCGGTCTGCGGGATGTGCGCGATTACAAAATTGCCAGCGGTGGTAGCAATCGGCTCAACACCGCCAGTCCGTTTAACATTAAAGTTGCTTCTCTCACGGTTCGTAATTTTAGCCTGAGTGAAATTGCAAAGCTCTACAAGCAACATACCGATGATACTGGCCAACAATTTACCCCAAAAGCCATCGATCGAGTATTCGATCTCACCCAGGGCCAGCCCTGGCTAGTCAATGCAATTGCTAAAGAGATTGTTGAAGAACTTGCCGAGGACCCGACTAAAACCATCGATATAGAATTAATAAATATCGCTAAAGAGATTCTTATCAAACGCCGCGACACCCATATTGATAGTCTTGCTGAACGCCTAAACGAATCGCGAGTGCGCGCAATTATTGAACCGATGTTGTTAGGGCAGCCGCTGGGGACGGTCCCCAACGATGATGTGGAATTTTTACTTGACCTAGGACTGTGCCACATTGATGCAACCGGCAACTTAGCTATTGCTAATCCCATTTATCGAGAGATTTTACCTCGCTTCCTTACTTTTACCACCGAAGTCTCCCTCGGTGTTTTAACCCCAAGCTGGTTAACCGACGCTGGTGAATTAGATACTGTTGCTCTACGGGATGCGTTTATCACTTTCTGGCGACAAAATGGTCAACCCCTACTCAAGGGCGTCGCATACCATGAGATTGCTCCCCATATTGTCATAATGGCCTTTTTACATCGTGTCATCAACGGCGGCGGCACCCTAGAGCGAGAGTACGCCATTGGTTCTGGCCGCATGGATTTGTGTTTGCGCTATCGAACAACGACCCTAGCCATTGAACTTAAAGTGTGGCGACAGGGTCAGGCCAACCCATTACAACGTGGTCTAGAGCAGCTGGATCAGTATCTGAGTGGCTTAGATTTAGACAGTGGCTGGCTAGTCATTTTTGACCAACGTGAGAATCAGCCCCCCATTGAAAAACGGACCAGAGTAGAAGAGGCTAAAACTCAAGCGAACCGCCCAGTTACCGTAATTTATGGATAGACCTCTGGAATCGATACACCAATTTATGTAGTTGACTAGGTCGGTGCTCTATCAACATCATAGGAATAATGGGTATCTTATCCTGGCTATGGCTTATTGTCCTGGCTGCTGTCTGCTTTGCAGAGGCAGTTGCGATTTCTTTGAAGTCTGGTGATTTTAGCCAGCGTGATGTAATCGTGCTAGTCAAAGCTCATTGGCCCTGGCTTTTAGTCGGAGTTGTCCTGGCTGTGGTACTCAATATGGTCGTAACTATCGTATTTATGTGAAGAAGATTTGTTCTCTAGATCGTGCCCTATAACAACTAGGGCAAAACCTGGGCAGCATAGCTGGTGGGTTTTGCCCAGATCTTGCACTAAGTTAGCTGTATGGCTTGCTCTGAGTTCAAAACCCACCGATATTCGAATCATCTACCTTACGCACGGCAACGATCTCAGAAAATTGTCAGGCAGTCGGCCTATAGAATCTGAGATAGGAATTTCTTGGAGCGATCTTCTTGGGGATTGTTAAAGAACTCGTCTGGGGTGTTCTCTTCTACTAGGAGGCCCTCATCCATCAGTACTACCCGGTCGGCCACCTCGCGGGCAAAGCCCACCTCGTGGGTGACACACACCATGGTCATACCAGAGTCGGCCAGACCTCGCATAACGTCTAGCACCTCACGCACCATTTCAGGGTCTAGGGCAGAGGTGGGCTCGTCAAATAGCATAATTTTGGGCTGCATGGCCAGGGAACGTGCGATCGCAACCCGCTGCTGCTGACCACCGGACATCTGACCCGGAAACTTATTGGCCTGGGCCAAAATTCCCACCCGCTCTAGCAGCTGCATGGCAATTTCTTCCGCCTCCCGTTTCTTTTGCTTACGCACCCAAATAGGAGCCAGGGTGACATTTTGCAAAACCGTCAGGTGAGGGAACAGATTAAACTGCTGAAACACCATACCCACTTCCCGCCGAACTTCTTCAATGTTCTTGAGGTCGTGGGAAATCTCAATGCCATCGATGGTAATTTTACCCTTCTGATAGGGCTCTAGGGCATTAAAGGTACGGATAAAAGTGGACTTACCTGACCCCGATGGCCCCATCACCACAACCACTTCACCCTTATAGACATCTAAGCTGACGCCCTTGAGCACGTTAAAACCGTTGTCGTACCACTTCTCCACATCCTTAGCAACAATCACAGCCTCACTGCCGACGTTGCCATTAGACTGGCCGTTGGACTGATTGGTCATGGTCATATCAGTTTGGGTCATCGTATGGGTCCTCATATTTTGGCATTTACAACCCGTGGCGTTACTACCCTCGACACGGGATTTAACAGATTTTTGTCGTTTTACCGTTCAGTATTTAACGCAAGTTCGATGCGACGGCTGCCCAGAGACATGGCGTAGCAGAAGAACCAATAGAGCATGGCAATAAAGAGATAGGCTTCGGAATAATCCCCCAAGTATTTTGGATTCGCCAAAATGCTATTACTAATACCCAGCAGCTCCACCAGCCCGACAATGCCCAACAGCGTCGTGTCTTGGAAAAGACTAATAAACTGACCCACAATCGCGGGAATAGCGGTTTTTAGGGCCTGGGGTAATACGATTAGCGACAGGGTGAGGGGATTATTAAGCCCTAAAGAGGCCGCCGCTTCTGACTGCCCTCGGGGAATGGCCTGGAGACCCGCTCGAACGTTTTCTGCCAGGTAGGCGGAACTAAACAGGGTAAGCCCCACGATGGCCCGCACAATGTTGTCAGGCCGCACCCCTTCTGGCAAAAACAACGGAATCATCACCTGCCCCATAAACAAAATTGAGATCAGCGGCACCCCGCGAATTAGCTCAATGTAGGCAATGGATAGGCCCTTAATAATCGGTAGATTACTGCGTCGCCCCAGGGCCATCAAAACACCGATGGGAAAACATAGGGCAATACCCGTAATCGCTAAAAATAGCGTCAGCGTTAAACCACCCCAGTTATTGGTGCCAATGGCCTGAAGCCCAAGGGTACCGCCAATCAGATCGGCCACCACAGTAATGAGAAAGCACCCCAGACCAAACATTGATGCAGCTACCACAAAGGTGGTCAGGGTTCTGCGGTCGGCCAAAATTGGCACCAGCAATGAGACAAAGGCAATGTACGTCACCATGGTGACAATCTTGAGGGGTAAGGGAACATTCAGAAACCCATACACCGGCAAGAACAGGGCTAAACTGCCGCCAAACCAAAGCACCCGCATGGCCCAAATACCGACCGTGTTGCCACTAATGGCATCAACCACAGAGAACTTGGTTAGCACATTAAAGACAATGGAAGCCAGCCAAATACTTAGGACGATGGTGGCCACTAAAAACAGCAGACTGTTGCGGATATCCCCCCCGGCCAAAATCAGCAATGAGATGGAATAGACCAGGAACCAGGCAGCTGAGAGAAACTGGGTCAGATTCAGCTTTCGCTGCCCCAGAGCTTTTCCGCCCCAGGCGCAGGCCAGGGTTAACACCACCATGCCAATTAGGGCCACGGCCGATGGGCGAGTCAGGGGAAAAATAATCAGCCCAGCACAGAGAATGCCCACGCCGATTAAAATGCTGCGCCCAAACAGCTGAGCCTGATTGCGAGCGAGCAAGCCCCACGTGACACCGGCCATGGCTACATTGACCCCCAGCATGGCCCAAATGCGTGAGCGCTGCGCCGCTGGATAACGCCCGGACATAAACAGAGCCAGGTTATTGGGAACGACCGCCCATTCGGCCAGACGAAACGCCCAGTTAAACATCCCCCAAACGGCCAACAGCATGACCACGGCCAAAATCACCGTCAGCAGGGTGTTGTACCAGGTATTAAACAGATGCTTTCGGAGCCAGGCCACAGGTCCTGACTGGGCTATGGGCGGCGGACTTGACTCTACAACTAGAGGTGTATTGGGTGAAGTTGTTGTCATGTCCTCTACCGCTCCTTAAACTGCACAGCACTGTTGAGTTGGTTCATATTGAACGAAATCAGAAGGTTGATGATTAGATAGGTGGCCATCATCAGCAAAAAGACCTCCACCGGTCGCCCCGTCTGGTTAAAGGTGGTGTTGGCCACGGAGTAGAGGTCGGGGTAGCCAATGGCCTGGGCCAAACTGGAGTTCTTGGCCAGGGTGGCAAATTCACTGTTGAGGGGGGGGATAATTACCCGGAGGGCCTGGGGAAAGACCACCATGCGCATGGCCAAACCAGAATTTAACCCCAGGGAACGGGCGGCTTCCCATTGCCCCTGGGACACAGACTGAATACCAGCACGAACAATCTCGGCAATAAAGGCTCCGGTATAGAATGTCAGACCTGTAACGATGGCTGCATATTCTAGGGAGAGCTTAAGACCGCCGGTAACACCGCCAGTAAAGGTACCGTCATCCTTAAGGGCGGCAACGGGGGACTCCCAGCCGAGGGCAAACAGTAAAATGCCAAGACCAAGCAAAAGAAGAAGTGCGATCGCAACTAGCTGAGGTTTGCCAGACTGCCCCTGCTCTACAATCACCTGGGTTCGCCATCGGGCGAGCACCACCAGGGGAATAATTAGCGCCAATAGGACAATCACCCAAAGCCCCTGAGGGCTAGACATAAGCGACGGAAAGGCCCCTTTGAAGTAAAGGCCCTTCTCCGCATCCCAATTAAATAACAGGAAAAACTCAGCCACCAACAGAACCGGTATCATCAGTAGGCTAAAGCCATAGCCCAGCAGAGGGCCAACGCCGCCTCGATAGCTGCCGCTACGAACCACCTTAACCGAGTTAAAAACCAGACCAATCAACAGCAAAGACACCGCCAGCAAAATTATGCCGGTCCAGGTGGCGGGGGTAAACGCAGGCCCAGGGATGTAAATGCCCTTCTTGCTCAAGACCAGCCAGCTCATGTTGGCATTGGGAAACAGAAACGGATTCCTCGGCGCTGGAAAGCTAAAGAAAACAGCCAGATACCAGAAAAACAGCTGCAGCAACAGCGGTACATTTCGCACCAGACCGACATAGGCCCGGCTAATTTTGTAAAGCAGCCAGTTATCTGAAAAACTAGCTACCCCTGCCGTAATCCCTACGGTGGTTGCCAGAATCACCCCCACAATCATCACCCGCAGGGAGTTAATGATGCCGACTTGAATCACTTTGCTGTAGGCATCCTGGGCTTGATAGTCCAGCAGACTTTCACCGATGGCAAATCCGGCTGGATTGCCAAGAAAGCCAAAACCAAAATTGATGCCCCGACCGAGCATGTTGTCATTCAAGGTGGCTGAAAAATGCCAGAGCAAATCCACCACAAACAAAACAATCAACGCCTGGAAAGCAATCTTCCAAAAGCGTTCGTCTCGAAGCAGAGACTGGATACCAGAAATCGGACTGTTACTTCGACTGGCCATAGCGCATAGATACCGAGAAGCTAAACGGACTTAAACCGTATTCCGAGTTAAAAGCTTGGGTTACCAAAAACCACATTTCTAACGGCAGACATGGGTTAATCAATCACCGAGTGCACCCATCATAGGGTTGCAACAGGGCAAGATTCTAGCCTTTTTCGCCCACGCAATTAAAACTGTTAGTAAACGTAATGCAATTCCCTAGGTGCCGCAGTACGATGGGCTACCGTGGGACCAACTTCATGGTTTGAAATAAAAAAATAGGGGCCCATCAGGCCCCTATTTATTATCGAATGGCGTCTGTTAAAAACGCCGTTACGACCAATTGTCTAACGGAAAGGAGGCGCGTACATTAGGCCGCCATCGGTCCAAAGTGCATTCTGGCCACGCTCAAGTTCAAACTGAGACTCTTTACCCAGGTTGCGCTCAAAGATCTCACCGTAGTTACCAACATGCTTAACCGCACGCAGCATAAAGTCATTGGGTAGACCCATATCAGTCCCCAAGGTGCCTTCTGCCCCAACAAATCGCAGGACATTTGGATCTTCACTGCTGGTGGCAGCTTCAACGGTGTCAGCGGTCAGACCAAACTCTTCAGCCTGAATCAGACCATAGGTGACCCACTTGACGGTATCAAACCAGGCAGAGTCATTGTTGATGGTCACAGGGCCTAGGGGCTCCTTGGACATGGTGACCTCAAGCAGAACGTGGGCCTCGGGCTCACTCAGGGTGCTGCGGCGAGCAACCAGCTGCGATTTATCAGAGGTAAAGCCTTCGCAACGGCCTTCGTCGTAGGCGGCATAGCCAGCATCAGCATCTTGGAAAACCACAGGCTCAAAGCTAATGCCGCGCTGAC
>CALBPH010000526.1 GCA_937899365.1 uncultured Leptolyngbya sp. | reverse complement strand
GGATTAACGTTTAAGATAACCATCTGCGGTACCGGCAACGCTCAGGCCGATCTGGAAAAGATGGCCAGGGACCTGGGGGTGGAAGACCATATTCAATGGAAAGGAGCTGTCACCCATGACCAGGTTCCAGCAGAAATGGCCAAGTTTGATGTGCTGGTACTGCCCTCTCGCAGCGTGGATACCTGGAAAGAACAGTTTGGCCATGTCCTTATTGAGTCGATGGTGATGGGCATTCCCACGGTGGGATCCACCTGTGGTGAGATTCCCAATGTGGTGAAGCACCCCGATCTAGTCTTTGAAGAGGAGGATGCGGACGAGTTGGCCACTATCCTGTCCCGGCTAATCCGCGAGCCAGAGTTTCGGCAATCTATGGGAGACTATTGCCTGCAACGGGCACAGCAAAACTACACCCATAAGCGCATTGCCCAAAGGCTAATGACGCTCTGGCACAAAATCCTACATACGCCATCGGCGTCAGTGTCCACTGTCCCCATGTCGTCGTCAACTACATCGGAGGCATAGCCATGAAAGTTGCTATTCTACGCCGCTCCCCAGGCATTGCCTACAGTATGGATGTCTATGCTGATGCCCTGATAGATGGTCTGAAAACAGTGCGTCCCCACTGGCAAATAGTGGAAGAATTTCCCCATAACCCGGTTCAGGGAAACCGTACTAATTCCCTGGTTAAAGGGATTCAAAAATATCATCAGCGATATTGGCAATACCCAAAACAGCTTCAACACAGTGACGCGGATATTTTCCATATCATTGATCACAGTGATGGCTATTTGGTGAACTGGCTGAAGAAGAAGAAGGCACCAACTGTGGTCACCTGCCACGATTTGATTAATTTAATTCATCCTGAATTATTTCGCGATCGCGCCCGATTTCCTTGGCTCAGTTTAGCCTCCTGGAAATACTCGTTCCTGTGTAGGTGGCAGGCTCACCGTATCATTTCAGTGTCTAACCATACGGCCCAGGATATTGTTCAACACCTAAAGTTAAATCCGGCGCAAATTAAAACTGTTCCCAATGGTGTAGATCGCATTTTTCAAGCTGACGCATCGGACCAAGCCACTGACTTTCGAGAAACGTTTAGTGTTCCCCAAGATACCTGCTGTCTGCTTAACGTAGGGTCTAATAATCCACGCAAGAACATCATCACCATCTTGCATGTGATTAACCAGCTTCGCAACAAAAACTTCCCCATTCGTTTTTGGAAAGCGGGGGATGACTTTACGGACGACCAAAAAACGTTTATTGCGGAACATCAGCTGGATAGCTGTATATCTTACCTAGGCAAACCTGACAAGGAAACCTTAATTCAAATCTATAATGCGGCTGATGTATTGGTTGCACCATCCACCTATGAAGGGTTTGGTATAACGGTCATCGAAGCGATGGCCTGCGGACTACCTGTGATCGCGTCTAATGTTACCTCATTACCAGAGGTGGTAAATGATGCCGCAACGCTGGTGGATCCTCTAGATACCGATGGTATTGCCCATGCAGTAGAGCAGATTTTTACCCAACCCGCTCTTAGAGACGAATTTATCCAAAAAGGGTTCAAAAGAGCCGCTCAATTTAATTGGCATAATACCGCTGAGCAAATTGCCCAGATCTATGAATCCTTATTAAACAGTACTTCAAATAAAGTCGCTGCTTAGACTGAGGGAATATCGTTAGGAACACCAGCATGAGCTATCAACTCAACAATGTCCTGCGCCTACATGCCAGAGATGCCATTTTTTTTACCAATAGCCTTACAGCAAAGACTCTATCAGGTAATCGCCCTAAAAACTTTGTTATCTGTAATTCCTATCCTAAAAGTGGCACCCATTTACTCTATCAGATTCTTTACTCCATTCCTGGTCTAAAGAAGTGGGATGACATTATCTCTGTGCAAGCCCTGTGTGGCATTATGAACACGCCTAATCATATTCGGTGGAAGCTAGGTTCCGCTCCCAGTGATTCTATTGTGCGTTCTCATTTGATGTGCTCCCAGGAGATTTTAGATATCTTTAGTGAGCATCACTGTAAGCTGTTCTTTATTTATCGTGATCTGCGAGATTTGGCGGTTTCCCATGCCCGCTGGATAACAAAGGAAAAGCGCATCTTTTTGCACGATATTTATCAGCAGCAACCCAGCTTTGACGAGCAGCTGATGAGTTCCATTGTCGGTATGCCGTTAGGGTCGCCGTTTGGCTCAAATCTTTCTCAACCTAATATTGCCCAGGATTTCTCACGGTGGCATGGTTGGCTTCACCATCCCAATACCTTAGCCATTAAATTCGAAGATCTGGTGGGAGAACGAGGTGGCGGCTGCGAAGACAAGCGGCTACGTATTGTTAGCCAAATTATGGAGCATCTGCAAATTAGTATGTCCGCTTCTGAAATAGAAACTAAGTTTAGCTCCCAGGCCATGAACCCGGAGGAATCCCACACCTTTAAAAAAGGGGGGAAAGGCTCCATCGGTGGCTGGAGAAAACACTTTAAAGCAGACCATAAAGCAGAGTTCAAAAAGATCGCCGGAAATTTGTTAATCGATCTTGGATATGAAACAACTCTTGATTGGTAATATCCAGCGCCAACTATTTTTATTTAAGGCTAACCATAACACTCTAAAACGATGAAAGTATTGATTTCTGCCTATTCATGTGAACCGGGTCGAGGGTCGGAGAGAGGTGTGGGTTGGAATGTTGCCCGCGAAGTGGCTAAACACCATGAGGTGTGGGTTTTGACACGCCCTGATGAGAGTAAGGATGCGATTGAAGCAGAACTCGCTGCTAATCCTATCCCCAATCTACACTTTGTCTATTTCACCCTGCCATTCTGGCAAGACAGCATGTCCCTGGGACAGTCCGGCGCTATGCAGATTCATTACTATCTCTGGCAGATTCAGGCTTATTTTGTGGCGCGACGCTTGCATCAAGAGATCGGGTTTGATCTGGCTCATCATGTCACGTTTGTAAAATATTCTGCCCCTAGTCTGCTGGCGTTCTTACCCATTCCATTTGTGTGGGGACCGGTGGGCGGTGGTGAATCTGCCCCGCCAAAATTTTGGAAAGACTTTAGCCTGCGAGCTCGGCTTTACGAATATGCCCGAGATTTTGTCCGTAATGTTGGTCAGCGAGATCCGTTGGTGGGGCTAACTATTCGCAATAGTGCTGTGGTGCGTGCCACCACTGACGACACGGCCAAACGGCTGTATCGCATGGGGGCAACAGATGTCCAGATTGTCCCTGAGGTGGGGTTGCTAGATGAGGAAATCCAGGTCTTAAACCAGTCTCCCCTACCGGCATCTCAACCTGTCAGGATTATCAGCATGGGGCGTCTGTTGCATTGGAAAGGCTTTCACTTAGGCATTCGCGCCTTTGCCGAAGCAAAGCTCCCCGATGCAGAATTTTGGCTAGTGGGTGATGGCCCAGAGCTTGATAATCTCAAGCGTCTGGCCGCAGACTACGGTGTTGCCGATAAGGTGAAGTTCTGGGGCAGACTGTCGCGGGAAGACACCCTGGAAAGATTGGGGGAAAGTCATGTTCTGGTACACCCTAGCCTGCATGACTCTGGCGGCTGGGTCTGTATTGAGGCCATGGCCTCAGGTCGCCCGGTGATTTGTTTGGATCTGGGCGGACCGGCCATTCAGGTGACTCCACAAACTGGTTTCAAGGTGGCGGCCCAAGACCCTGACCAAAGCGTAGGTGATATGGCCGCAGTGATGCAAAAGCTGGCTGCCGATCCGGAACTACGGGTGCTGTTTGGCCAGGCTGGACGGCAACTTGTCGATGACAACTTTAGCTGGACTGCTGTGGGCAAACAACTTAATTCTGTTTATGCCAGTACATCGACAGCGGTGCCGGTAACGGCTTAAATTTGCATTCCCATTCCCCATCGCTATTCCCCATCCCCATTTCCGGTGGGCACTGCCCACCCTACTCTCCACCCCCGCGTCATCATGCATGTGCTGATTCCGGCCCTTCATCGTCCTACTAAGCCCACCGGTGTCTGTCGCCATGCGGTGAATCTGGCCCAGTGTTTGGCGGCTACATCTGACGTTACCCGTGTCACCCTGGTGATTGGCGCTTGGCAGCGAGATTATTTTAACGATGTCTTTCAACTGGACTCTGACAAGATTCGGCTGGTGGATGTGGATCTCAAAAATAGCTCCCTGGTTCGCAACCGCTGGTTTTTATTTGGGTTGCCCCGGTTGGCCCACCAGCTACAGCCCGATTTGATCCACATGTCATTTCCTTTTCCTTTTGTAAGGCAGTGGTTTAAAAGCCCCATTGTTTCTACTATTCACGACCTCTATCCCTATGAGTGTCCGGAGAATTTTGGCTATCCTCGGGTATGGTTTAATCAGCTATTTCTCCAACAGTGCATTC
>CALBPH010000525.1 GCA_937899365.1 uncultured Leptolyngbya sp. | reverse complement strand
CTCAAGTACCAGGCACCCCTAGCAAAATTAGTGCCCCTGTATAACATGAATACGTTGGTAACGTCGGGGCTGGCGCTGGTCATCTTTGCCGAGTGGCGTGCGGTAAATCCACTACAGCTTTTGGTGGGAGCCGGGTTAATTGTTGCTGGTGGTATTTTGGTGTCAGGGGCTTAACCGAGCTTCCACAATCGCTGTAGACACTGTTATAAGTAGGGCAGTTAATTCTTTTGCTAATGGGGATCGCCCACTTACAGGCTTCAACATTCCTTTGATCTAATGTCTTTCTTAAAAAGCCAATCGAGCCAACTCCAGCTAAAGGGTATTCGCGGCGCGTTTCTAGATTTTATTGACGATCCCTTTTATGTATCTGAAGCCGAGAGCGTACGCTATGTGGCAGATGGACTGCTGGTATTGGCCGACGGTAAAGTTGAGGCGTTTGGAGCCTATGGGGATTTATGCGCCGAGTATGGAGAGATTGCGATTACGCACTATCCCAATCGGCTAATTATGCCGGGATTTATCGATACCCATATCCACTATCCTCAAACCGGTATGATCGCTGCCTATGGAGAACAACTCCTGGAATGGCTCAATCAATACACGTTTCCGACTGAACAAAAATTTAAAGATAAAGCCTATGCCCGTAATGTAGCAGAGATTTTTCTAGATGAGCTGTTGCGGAATGGCACCACCACGGCCCTCGTGTTTGCCTGCGTATTTCCTCAATCTGTGGATGCTTTTTTTGAAGCGGCAGAGGGGCGTAACCTATGCATGATTGCTGGAAAGGTGATGATGGATCGGAACGCGCCAGCGGCGCTCTGTGACACGGCAGAATCTTCTTATCAAGAGACTAAAGCTCTGATCCAAAAATGGCATCGGCGAGGCCGCCTCCGCTATGCGGTTACCCCCCGGTTTGCCATTACCTCCACCGATGAACAACTACGGTTAGCGGGGCAACTGCTACAAGAATTTCCAGATGTTTATCTGCATACCCATGTGTCTGAGAATGTGGATGAAGTGGCCTGGGTGAAGGAGCTTTTTCCTGACTGTCAGGGCTATCTTGACACCTATGCTCAGGCGGGGTTGGTTAAGGAACGCTCGATCTTTGCCCATGGGGTGCACCTGAGTGATCAGGAGTTTCAACGGCTCTCAGAGGCTGGGGCAGCCGTTGCCTTATGTCACACGTCAAGTTTGTTTCTTGGCAGTGGTCTATTTAAGATAGAACAGGCAAAGTCTACAGAGTATCCGGTTAAAGTGGGTCTGGGCACAGATGTGGGTGCGGGAACAAGTTTCTCACTATTGCAAACTGCTAATGAGGCCTATAAGGTGGCACAGCTGAGGCATCAGACGCTTTCTCCTTTTAAGGCGTTATTTTTAGCTACCCTGGGTGGTGCGAGGGCGCTGTGTTTAGACGACACCATTGGTAACTTTGACCTGGGCAAAGCCGCAGATTTTATTGTGCTTGACCCACGGGCCACACCACTGATGGCCTTTCGCAATGCTCCTGACACCCCGAGGGACCTGACGGAATTGGCAGATCGGGTTTTCTCTCTGGTGATGATGGGGGATGATCGGGTGGTTGAGGCGACCTATATTTTAGGAGAGCTGGCCCATGAACGGACAAATTTAGAATCCGAGTAAACCATCTATGCAAGTTTCAATTGAAACGCTCAATCAAATGGGACAGGATGACTTTGTAGGGGTGCTGGGCAGTATTTTTGAAGAGACCCCTAGCATTGCTGAGCAGGTTTGGGATGAACGCCCCTTTGTCGATGTCTTAGATCTGCATCGCAAAATGGTGGATATTGTTGAGCACATGCCATTATCTAAACAAATTGAGCTGATCAATGTTCATCCGGAGTTGGGCAGTCAGAGTAAGATGGCGGCTGCGTCTGTTCAAGAGCAGGCCAGTGTTGGGTTTGATCAAATCAGTCAGCCCATGTATGAACGGATAAAAGGGTTGAACCAGACCTATCGGCAGAAATTTGGTTTAACCTTTGTCATGGCGATTAAGGGCCTAACCCGTGGAAGAGTACTGGCAGACTTTGAAAAACGTCTTAACAATTCCAGAGACGATGAGATTAAAACAGCTCTATCAGAGATCTTTAAAATTGCTCGATTTCGGCTGTGTGATTTAGTTGATTGATTTTCGGCTGTTATCCGTCTGCGCCAAACTAATATTCTGTTACCTACGTTCTCCTGGTAACAGAATATTTAACACTAGGGCACAAATCCCGCCGGCAGAGATGCCTGAACCAAAGATATTTTTGACTAAAACGGGCATACCTGTCAGTAAGTCTGGAGCAAAGGTGACCCCTAGCCCTAACCCTAGAGAAGTCGCTAAAATCAGGGTCTCACGTCTGCCAATTTCAATGGATGAAACAATTTTGATCCCGGCGGCAGCCACACTCCCAAACATAATGATGGTTGCACCGCCTAAAACAGGTTGAGGAATGGCCTGTAGGATACCGCCAATAATGGGGAACAGACCCAGGATGCTAAGGATAACGGCAATAAAATAGCCGACATAGCGGCTACCAATGCCAGTGAGTTGAATGACACCATTGTTCTGACTAAATGTGGTGTTGGGGAATGTATTGAATACGGCGGCGATGAAAGAGTTAAGACCGTCGCCTAAAACGCCACCCCGCATACGACGAAAGTAGGTTTCGCCTTGAATGGGCTGTCCGGTGACCACTGACGTAGCTGTTAGGTCACCAATCGATTCGATGGTTGTAATTAGATATAAGAACGCAAAGGGAATAAACGCAGTCGGATTAAACCCAAAGCCATACTTGAAGGGGATGGGTAGGGTGAATATCGACATTTGACTCAGCCGGCTCAAATCCACCAGCCCCATCGATAGGCCAACAATGTAGCCAACGATTAAACCAATGGCGATGGACGCCATGCGGAGAAAGGTATTGCGACTGCTGTTGAGGATAATGATAATGGCGAGTACTAACAGGGAGAGGAATACATTTTGGGCGCTGCCATAGGTTTCATTCTGTTTGGCAAGGGCACCGCCCCCCATGGCTAAAACGCCAGCGTTAATTAGGGTGAGGCCAATTAACATCACTACGGTACCCGTGACTAAAGGGGTAATTACTCGGCTGATCACCTCGATAAATTGGCTAAACACCATCTCAATAAATGAGCCGATCAGACACATGCCAAAAATGAGACCTAATGCCTGGGCTGGTGTGGCTCCTCCTGCAACAGCCGCGGTCCCGGCACCAATAATGGGACCGATAAAGGCAAAGCTTGTACCCTGGATGCTCAACAAGCCTGACCCGATAGGCCCGATACGCCGGGTTTGAATAAAGGTGGCAATACCTGAAACAAACAGAGACATACTGATGAGATAGGCTCGGTCGTCGGGGTCTAACCCCAGGGCACCACCGATGATCAAAGAGGGCGTAATAATGCCGATAAAACTGGCTAAAACGTGCTGAACGGCTGCAAAGAGCGCATCTCGTAATGGTGGTTTGGAGTCTAATCCATAAATGAGGTCCGTAGGCGTTGCGATCGCAGGTTCAGGTGGTAACTCTGCCACCGTTTCGTCTGGATATTGAATCAATCCCTCTTGCTCACTCATCAAAATTCTCCTTTTTATTAAGCTTTATCCCCGGTGGTGTGAGTGTATGGTGGCAACCCACAAATGCTGCATAGTCTTACGTTTCTCGACAGATTAATAGTCACCCTATGTCTTTGTATTTAGTATTTAAGGTGATGTAGGAAACAAAAAAAGTTCTTCTGTATACAGTCAGCATCTATAGCTTGCTGTTAGCGTAATCAGACAAAGAAATTCCATGGTGTGGGGAATTAAATAGATGTCAAGGGTGTCAAGGGTTAGGCAGGCTCCATGGAGTCCTGTGTTTTTCTGTGAAGTGTTGTTGATAGCGGGTGCTTTGATTAATGTTTTAGCTGGCAGTGTTCAGGCAGATGAACAGATAGAGGTGGATGCGCTGATCGGTTCAGCTGGAGCTGATTTGCCCAGTACTGAATCGGTGGATGGTGCCGCCTCTGAGAACAATGCCGGTGGGGCAGAGTTGTTGCCTGCCGCCATTAACCTTGCTCAAGTTACCAGTGTCAGTGAGCTGGATGATGTCCTGCCGACAGACTGGGCCTATGTAGCATTAACCCGGCTGGTGGAAGACTATGGCTGTCTCGAAGGCTATCCAGACAGTGTGTTTCGTGGGGAGCAAGCCATCACTCGCTATGAGTTTGCAGCTGGATTAAGATCTTGCCTGGATGTCACTACTTTCCTGACAGATCCAGCTGACTCAGATTTAGAAATCATTCAACGCTTACAGGAAGACTTTGCCACAGAACTAGCGGCAATTCGGCTGCGACTCGATGGGTTGGAGACCACTGTGGCTACCC
>CALBPH010000524.1 GCA_937899365.1 uncultured Leptolyngbya sp. | reverse complement strand
CAGCGCTATATGAACGGTCAAAAGCCTATTGGCTCAATCGTCTTGACCAGCTGCCTCCGGCTCCAGACTTGCCCTTGGCGAAACAGCCTAAAGAGCTGAAACAACACCGTTGTAAGCGGTATGACGGACATCTTGACAAGGGTCATTGGCAACAGCTGCAACAGCGGGCTGCAGAGGTGGGGCTTACCGCTTCTGGAGTATTGCTCACAGCCTTTGCTGAAGTTGTGAGCCAGTGGAGTAAAGTTCCCCAATTCACCTTGAATCTGGCCTTGTTTAATCGATTGCCGCTCCATCCTCAAGTCAACGATCTCTTAGGAGACTTTTCATCTATCAGTTTGTTGCAGGTTGATCAAACGGCGAAAACATCTTTTATTGAACGCGCCGAACAGCTGCAGCAACAGCTTTGGCAAGACTTAGATCATCGCTACATGAGCGCTGTTGAAGTTATGCGGGAATTGGGTAGCCAGCGTGGATTACCCCCGAGTGCTATGCCAATTGTATTTACCAGTACGCTTGGGTTTAGCGGGTTAGGACAAGAAACCCTCACGTTCAGTCGCTTTGGTGAACTTGTGTATGGCATCAGTCAGGCCTCTCAAACCTGGATAGACGTTCAAGCCTGGGAAGAGCAGGGGCGACTGTCTTGCAATTGGGATGTGGTCGAAGAGCTTTTTCCGGATGGATTAATATCAGGAATGGTTGCCGCCTATTGGCAATTACTGCGGCAGCTTGCGACTTCCGAATCAGCTTGGTCAGAGCCGCCACCGTCACTTTTGCCAGCGATGCAGCTAGCGCAGCGACAGGCAATCAATGATACAGTTGCCCCGATTCCAGACGTGCTTTTACAATCACTATTCACCGACCAGGCTAGGGCAAATCCTGATCACTTGGCTATCGTTACAGCCCACTGTCGCTTGACTTACCAAGAGCTTGAGCACCGCGCCAATCAAGTTGGACACGCCTTGAGGGCACAGGGAGTTCGACCCAATCAGTTGGTAGCCGTAATTATGGAGAAAGGGTGGGAGCAGGTGGTTGCGGTACTTGGAATTCTAGCGGCAGGAGCCGCCTATTTGCCAGTTGATCCCGATTTACCGCCAGCTCGTCTGGAAGAGGTCTTGACCCATGGCCAGGTCTCCATTGCCTTGACGCAATCTTGGCTAAATCTGCTCCTACCAGATACAACCACGGTTTTACAGTTCTGCGTCGATAAAGACTTTTGCCACGAAAGCACTGAGCCGTTATCAGCGGTGCAAACTCCGGACGATCTAGCTTATGTCATTTACACGTCTGGCTCAACGGGGCAGCCAAAAGGTGTGATGTTGGCTCATCGGGGCGCGGTTAATGCAGTTATTCAAACTAATCAACGGTTTCAAGTGGGTGCCAATGAGCGGGCCTTAGCATTAACAGCCCTTTATCATGACATGTCGGTCTATGACATTTTTGGCGTCCTAGCCGCCGGAGGCGCACTGGTGATGCCAAGCGCAGAACTGACTCGTGATCCAGCCCATTGGATGACACTGATGCAGCAAGAGGGAGTCACCCTCTGGAATTCTGTGCCAGCTATGATGGAGATGTTCTTGGCCTATGCTGAGCCTCATTCTGATAACCCACTCCTGGATTTACGGTGGACGTTTTTGGGCGGCGATTGGATTTCAATGTCACTGCCTGATCGCCTTAGGGCTGTCGCTCCAAATGCCCAACTGGTTAGCGTAGGCGGACCCACAGAAACTACGCTTTGGAACATTTGGCATGTCGTTGACCAGGTTGATCCAAGCTGGAAAAGCATTCCTTACGGACGCCCCATTGCGAATACTCGGTATTATGTGCTGAATGAATCATTAATGGATTGTCCCACTTGGGTTCCGGGGGAGTTGTGCTGCGCCGGTGTAGGACTGGCCCAAGGATATTGGCGTAACCCAGAGAAAACCAACGAGCGTTTTGTTACCCATCCTCAAACTGGCGAACGAATTTACCTCACTGGGGATTTGGGGCGATATAGAGCTGACGGCAGCCTTGAAATCTTGGGACGTAGAGATTTTCAAGTCAAAATTCGGGGGCAGCGGATAGAAACAGGTGAAATTGCAGCTGTATTACAGCAACATCCCTCGGTAAAAGAGGCGATCATCACTGCCGTTGATCTGAAAACTGATAAAGCTCGATTAGGTGCTTTTGTCGTGCCTCAGGAGGAATCCAATGTAGCGATATTAAAGCAGTTTCTGCGTGAAAAATTACCTGCACATATGGTGCCGAACCGTTTTGTGCTGTTAGAGCGCTTTCCCCTTTCTGCTAATGGAAAAATTGATCGCCGCTCACTGATGGACCAAGCAGCTCGATTACCTCTCCAAGAAACTGTTTATGTTGCACCGCAAAATCAACTGGAACAAACCATTGTAGCTATTTGGCAAGATATATTGAAGCTTGATCAAATTGGTATTAACGATAACTTCTTTGATATTGGCGGTAATTCGCTGTTGATCACCACGGTTTATAGTCAACTTCAAGCTTTGCTCCCGGATGATTTCAAGGCATGGGCGATGACTGATTTGTACAAATATTCCACGATTCATTCACTTGCCACCTATCTGCATTCTGAGTCAAGCGCTTCGCCTCAGATATCAGAAGAATTTGTGCAAAAAGTGCAAGATAGGAAGTCTTATCTAAAACGACGATTATCTAAATCACTTGGTACGCAATAACGATTGTCATAATTTATGACTGAGTGGAAGTTTGTCTAAACCAGTCATTCTAATCAACCCCAATTACGGAGAATATTAAGTCAGGGTCATGAGTGTTGAACATACCGGTTTAGAAGTCGCCATTATTGGTTTAGCTGGACGATTTCCAGGCAGCCAGTCAATTGAAGAATTTTGGCAACACCTGATTCAAGGAGATGAGTTAATTTCTGTCTTTTCAGAAACTGACTCTAATAGCGCCAAGCCAGGAGAGCCGCGATTGATGGCGGCGGGTTTACTCAAAGAAATTGAGTGGCTTGACGCCTCCTTTTTCGGCTTCAGTCCTCGGGATGCCGAACTGATGGATCCTCAACATCGCATCTTTCTGGAATGCGCTTGGGAAGCATTGGAAAGCGCTGGATACGGCTCGGAACAGTCAGCTAGATCGATTGGCGTTTATGCTGGCGTAGGTGTTAGCACTTATTTGCTTTATAACCTCTTTCCTAAACGTCTCAATAATGACTTAGGCTACTTCCCAACTTTGCTCGCGTCTGAGAAGGATTATGTGCCTACCCGCGTATCCTATAAGCTCAATCTGAATGGACCTAGTTTGAGTGTCGGTACTGCCTGTTCTAGTTCATTGGTGGCTACTCATTTAGCTTATCAGAGCGTATTAAGCGGTGAATGTGATATGGCCTTGGCGGCGGGCGTATCGATTAAAGCGCCACAAAACGCTGATACGCTTTGTCCTGAAGGTATTGCCCCGGATGGACACTGTCGCGCATTTGACGCCAGTGCGGCAGGCACTATTGGCGGTAACGGTGTCGGCGTTGTTGTACTAAAGCGATTAACCGATGCGATCGCAGATGGCGACTTCATCTATGCCGTGATCAAAGGCTCTGCAGTCAACAATGATGGTGCCCAAAAAGTGAGTTACACGGCACCCAGTGAAGCTGCCCAGACGCGGGTCATCCAGGCGGCTCAACTGATGGCAGAGGTAACACCAGAAACGGTCACCTATGTTGAAACCCATGGCAGTGGGACGCCCATGGGCGATCCGATCGAAATGGCGGCATTGAAACAAGCCTTCTCAAGCAATCAAACCAACCATTGCGCCATTGGTTCCGTGAAAACGAATATCGGTCATTTGGATGCAGCAGCGGGCATTGCAGGCTTGATCAAAACTGTATTGGCTCTACATCACAAAGTCTTACCGCCCAGTCTTCATTTTGAAACGCCCAATCCCCAAATCGATTTTGACAACAGTCCTTTCTTTGTCAATACGCAATTATCTGAGTGGCAGGCCAATGGGATCCCTCGCCGTGCTGGGGTAAGTTCGTTTGGCTTTGGTGGGACAAATGCTCATGTGATTCTAGAAGAAGCTCCTCAGCAGACTTTGGCGGCTCAGGAACAGGCGAGCCTAAGCCCCTGGCAGTTGCTAATTCTATCGGCTAAAACTGAGGCGGCATTAGAACAGAGTGCGGCGAATTTATGTCAATATCTGCAGCATCATCCCCAGGTTAACTTGGCTGATGTGGCCTATACGTTACAACAAGGTCGTCAGAACTTTCCCCATAAGCGAGCAGTAATCGCCCAGTCGGTAGAAGATGCGATCTCAGCCTTACAAGATCCTAAACGCATCCTAACTGCAGAACAGGAGGTTCAAAAACGATCAATTGCCTTCATGTTTACAGGCTTGGGCAGTCAGTATGAAGAT
>CALBPH010000523.1 GCA_937899365.1 uncultured Leptolyngbya sp. | reverse complement strand
AACTTAGAAATTGATCTGCCCCCCTGTAGCACCCTGGCAAAAACAGAGCTTGTTACCCAGTACATCAGCGATCAGCTGAAGGCCAACCCGGCGGTGGACAGTGTTTATATCTCCCAGGAACCGGCAGATGCCTCAGCCGTGGCCCGACTAGCGCCCAAAAATGAGCGCGTATCGCGGGAACAGTTTGAAAACGAAATGCGCCAGGTGTTTAGCAAAATCCCAGGCACCCGCATTAGTTTTGAAAACCAGGGCGGTGCTGGCGGCGGTGGTAAGGCCCTGGAAGTCACCCTGCGCAGTGACAACCCAGAAGCCCTTAAGGTAGCCTCCGACACCCTCACCCAGGAAATGCGTCAGATTCCGGGGCTGGTGGAAGTTAGCTCCAGTGCCAACCTGGTGCAGCCCGAGATTTTGATTCGTCCCGATGTGCAGCGGGCGGCTGACTTAGGTGTGACCGTGCGCAACATTGCCAGTACCGCCTCCCTGGCGACCCTGGGGGATGCCGAATCTGACCTGGCTGAATTTGACGTGGGCGACCGGCTGATCCCCATTCGGGTGCGACTGGCGGCTGAGTTTCGCAACGACCTGTCTACCCTAGAAAATCTTAAGGTGCTCAACAACCAGGGCCAGCTGGTGCCCCTGACCGCCGTTGCCGATGTGGAATTTGGCAGCGGTCCGGCCCAGGTAGATCGTCTTGATCGTTCGCGCCAGGTCACCATTGGTGCCAACCTGGAGGGTATTACCCTGGGTCAGGGTCTAGAGCAGGTTTACGCCCTACCCGCCTTTGTCAATTTACCCGAAGGCGTTTCCCAACAGCCCTCGGGCGATGCGGAAATCATGAGGGAAGTCTTTAGCCGGTTTGGCTTAGCGCTGGCCACGGCCATTGTCATGATCTACGCGGTACTGGTGCTGTTGTACAACAGCTTTATCTATCCCTTTGCGGTGATGGTGGCCTTACCCCTGTGTATCGGTGGGGCACTGCTGGGGCTAATGATTGCCCAGAAACCCCTGGGGCTGTTTGCCCTGATCGGCATTGTGCTGCTGATGGGACTGGTGACCAAAAACTCGATTCTGCTGGTGGACTACGCTCTCATGGCCCGAGCCAAGGGCATATCCCTGCGGCAGTCGGTAATTGAGGCAGGTCTCACCCGACTGCGGCCAATTTTGATGACCTCCATTTCGACGATGGCGGGAATGGTACCCATTGCCCTGGAATGGGGTGCCGGGGGCGAAGTGCGTAGCCCCATGGCCATTGCCGTCATTGGTGGCTTCTCAACCGCAACGCTGCTGACACTGGTGGTGGTGCCTGTGTGCTTTACCTTTATTGCGCAGTTTAATGAGCGGATTGGGGCACTGCTGGGTCGGGTCACTGGGCTGAATAGCGATGAGCAAGCCGAAGAACGGGAAGTGGCGGTATCGGGAGCGCCGCTGCCGTAACCGGTTATCAGAAGGCATTTCTGACGCCAAAGGCTTCTTGGACCGGGGGCTGTAGAAAATAGTAAATATAGAAGCCGCTAAAGGCGATGGCGGCCAGGCTGATGGGATTTAAAATCAGCAGACCGCCCAGGTTGCCAAAGATACCCAGCCCTTGCAGCCCCAGGTTTAGATACCAGGCCCAGGACTTTACGGCCCCAAGGCCAATTGCGATCGCAGCATTCCCCCGGGACATCACCAGAAAAATGCCCCCCAACACCTTGGGAAAGGTTTCTGGCACCCCCGCCGGCAGCTGATCCAAGAATGCTGACATCTCGGCATCGAGGCGCATTTCATCAATAATCAGCTGACCGACAAAAAAGGCCCCAATACCCACCAGGGTCATAAAAAAGGCCACAAAACCATCAATCACCGCCAGTACCGTCACACCTACGGGTCGTCGCATAATTTTGACTAACTACCTGTAGTTCAAGGTATATCAAAATTGCTGGTGCTGGTGCTGATTTAGAAGATGAACCGATCGGTGAGAGATGCCATAGGACAGTATCTCGCAGATAAAATCATACCGAGGATCAGCAACGCCTTGCTAGTTATAATCATGGCTGCTTGCGCGTAGGAATTTAGCCCGTTATGCAGTTTGCTCCCGTTATTGCAAAAGATTTGTCAGTCCGCCCCGCCCAGGTGGAGGCCGCGCTGGAACTGCTAGAAACCGGAGCAACGGTCCCCTTTATTGCCCGCTATCGAAAAGAAAAAACCGGGGAGCTAGACGAACGCCAGCTGAGACAGATTGAAGAGCAGTTTGCCTACCTGAGCGAGCTGACCAACCGCAAACAGACGGTGCTGGAGTCGATTGACAACCAGGGCAAACTGACGCCGGAACTGCGGGACCGGATTACCCAATGCACCAGCAAAACAGAGCTGGAGGATCTGTACCTGACCTATCGACACAAGCGTCGAACCCGCGCCGCCCGCGCCCGCGAGAAAGGGCTAGAACCCCTGGCGCAGCAGCTTGCCCAGCTTAACCAGACAGGTCAGGCGGTGCAGTCCTTAGAAACCCTGGCCGCTGAGTACGTTTCCGACCAGGTACCCGATGCGGCCACCGCGTTGCAAGGGGCGGCGGATATTTTGGCAGAAGGGATTGCCGAGCAGTCGGCGCTGCGGGCCTATGTGCGGCAAACGTTGCTAAAAACTGGCACAGTTAGTTCAAAAATTAAGCCCGATTATCCGGAAGGTAGCACTAAGTATGAAATGTATAGAAAGTACGACTGTGCGATCGCAAAGCTAGCGCCCCACAATCTGTTAGCGCTGCTGCGGGGCGACAAAGAAGGCATCCTCAAGGTTAATCTCACCGGCGACGAAGACAACATTCTCGAACATTTAGACTATAGTCAGATTCGCACCAAGCAGGCAAACCTACGACAGTTTTACCAGACAGTCATTAAAGACGCATTCTCTCGGCTGATGAAAAACTCCCTCACCAATGAGGTCATTGCCGAGAAAAAAGCCTGGGCCGATGGCGAATCGATCAACACCTTTGCGGTGAACATCAAAAATCTGTTGTTAGCAGCTCCGGCAGGGATGAAACCCACCCTGGGGGTGGACCCTGGGGGTGGACCCTGGTTTTCGCACCGGCTGCAAGGTAGCGGCAATCGACGGAACAGGCAAGTTTTTAGACTACAAACCAATTTTTCCCCATACGGGTAAACAAGAGGCAGCGGCCAAGATTCTCTCAGAAATGATCAAGCGCCATAACATTCAGCTCATTGCCATTGGTAATGGCACCGCTAGCCGAGAGACCGATGCGTTTGTAGGATCAGTGATTCGAGACCTGGAGCCAAAACCCATCAAGGTAATGGTGAATGAGTCAGGAGCATCGATTTATTCGGCCAGTGAGGTAGCAATATCCGAGTTTCCAGACCTGGATATTACAGTGCGAGGGGCGATCAGCATTGCCCGACGACTACAGGACCCCCTAGCGGAACTGGTGAAGATTGAACCCAAGTCCATTGGAGTAGGTCAGTATCAACACGATGTGGACCAGAAACAGCTCAAACAAAAGCTAGATGCCACCGTAGAGAGCTGTGTGAACTATGTGGGCGTAGATTTGAACATTGCCTCCCGCGAACTGCTCACCTATGTATCGGGAATAAGTTCCACTGTTGCCAACAACATTGTTGCCTATCGCAATGAAAATGGAGCCTTTAACAGTCGGCGGCAGCTGTTAAAAGAGGCAAAACTGGGGCCAAAGGCCTATGAGCAATGTGCAGGGTTTTTGCGCATCCGAGATGGCAAAAACCCCTTAGATAATACGGCGGTCCACCCAGAGAGTTATAACATTGCCACAACAATTTTGAAAGATCAGGGTGTGGATAGCAAGGCTGTCCTAAGCGAGTTGAACTTGGCAAATTTGGACCTGCAGCGGTACGTGACAGAAGCAGTAGGTTTGCCCACCCTACGAGACATTGTGGAAGAGTTAGAAAAGCCAGGGCGAGACCCACGGGCAGAGTTTACCTATGCCAGCTTCCAGGAAGGTGTGAATGAGATTTCGGACCTGACCGAAGGCATGATTTTAGAGGGGGTAATTACCAATGTGGCCAACTTTGGCGCATTTGTGGACATTGGCGTGCATCAGGATGGGCTGGTTCATGTATCGCAATTGGCGAATCGGTTTGTGAGTGACCCAAAGGAGATTGTGCAGGTGGGGCAGGTAGTAAAGGTAAAGGTGTTAGAGATTAATAAAGAACTGAAGCGGATTGGGTTGAGTATAAAGGCGGTCGATGGTGGGGGTGGAAAGTCTGCGCCGAGGCCCAGCAAGAAGCAGGCAGTGGAGAAGGCTGCGCCAAAAGCAGCAAGTTTGTCAGATTTGCAGGCAAAGTTTAGTCGTCCGAAGCGAAGGAGATAAAAAGTGCGCTATCCGATATCTGAATAAGCTTTCTTGATTGACTCCAAGGTTAATTT
>CALBPH010000522.1 GCA_937899365.1 uncultured Leptolyngbya sp. | reverse complement strand
AGCCACAATTTAGCATTTCCAACGGGTAGCATCTTTCCCATTTACGTTGTTTTTGCGTTCTATCCCTTCAATTGTGTTCCCTGTTGCCATGCCTTCTCCTAACCAGCTTTGGATTTACGACACCACGCTACGTGACGGTGCCCAGCGAGAGGGGTTGTCCCTTTCCGTCGAGGACAAGCTCAACATTGCCCGACGTCTGGACGATTTAGGGATTCCATTTATTGAAGGGGGATGGCCGGGGGCAAACCCTAAGGATGGACAGTTTTTTGCAAAGCTACAGCAGCAGCCCCTTAAACAGGCTGAGGTGGTGGCATTTTGCTCGACGCGGCGGCCCCATCGCCCGGCAAATGAGGATGTTACCCTGGCTGCGGCCCTAGCCGCTAGAACCAAGTGGGTCACGCTGTTTGGAAAATCTTGGGACCTGCATGTTACTGAGAGCCTCAAGACAGATCTCAATGAAAATCTGTCGATGATATATGACTCCATTGCTTATCTCAAAAAGCAGGAACGACGGGTAATCTACGACGCCGAACATTGGTTTGATGGCTATTTGAATAATCCGGCCTATGCCGTGCAAACCCTGGAAGCCGCTATTCGGGCGGGGGCAGAGTGGCTGGTACTGTGCGACACCAATGGAGGAATGCTGCCCCATCAGGTAACCGACATTGTGCGCACCGTGAGCCAGTGGTTAGCCACCCTCAACCTGGAAAATCCGCCTAAATTGGGTATTCACACCCATAACGATGGGGAATTAGCGGTGGCCAATGGTCTGACGGCTGTCCTAGAAGGGGCCACCATGGTCCAAGGCACCATGAACGGCTATGGTGAGCGCTGCGGTAATGCCAATCTGTGCTCGTTGGTGCCAAATTTACAGCTCAAGCTAGGGTACGACTGCTTACCCATCAACAAGCTTGGCACCCTAGCTGAAATCAGCCGATACGTCAGCGAAGTCGTTAATTTGGCTCCGGACGATCACGCGCCCTATGTGGGGCTGTCCGCCTTTGCCCATAAGGGGGGCATCCATGTCAGTGCCGTGGAGCGCAACCCTAAAACCTACGAGCATATTGACCCGGTGGCGGTGGGCAATAGCCGCCGAATTGTCATTTCTGATCAGTCAGGGTTGAGCAACATCATGGCCAAGGCCCGCAGTTTTGGGCTTAAGTTGGACCGCACTAACCCCACGTCACGGCAGCTACTGCAGCGGCTCAAATGTTTAGAGGACGAGGGCTATCAGTTTGAAGCGGCGGAGGCCAGCTTTGAATTGCTAATGCGTGAAGCCCTAAACCAGCGACCAACCATGTTTGAAGTTCAGGGATTTCAGGTCCACTGCGAACGGATGCCCTATGGAGGTATTGCCGCCATTAACCGCTCGCCTGAAGACCCGGCGGAGAGCTATTCTTTGGCGACGGTGAAGGTAGCGGTGGATGGCAAAAATTTACTCCATGCGGCGGAAGGTAACGGTCCGGTAGAAGCCCTAGACCACGCCCTTCGCAAAGCGTTAGAACGCTTTTACCCAGAGCTAGAGCGGTTTTATCTGACGGACTATAAGGTGCGGATTTTAGACAGTGCTTCGGGTACGGCAGCTAAAACCCGAGTATTGGTGGAGTTTAGCGATGGTGAGCGCCGTTGGACCACGGTGGGGCTGTCGCCCAACATTATAGAAGCTTCCTATCAGGCGGTAGTCGAAGGTCTAGAATATGGTCTGCTAAAGCTGCGATCGCAAGTAGAGGCTAAGCTGGTAGCGTGTCAATCTTGACCCTACTCACCCTTTAACCCATCCTCTCCCATGCACAATTGGATCTGGCAAACCTGGCAGGGTAAGCCTTATTTGACCTGCGATCTCATTTCCCAGCCCCACGGCTTTTTCACCTCGGCATTTGCCCCCCAACGGCCCGAAAGCCTTACGGCAGCCCTGCATCCAGGGGCTGAGGTGCTAAGAACCAAGCAGGTTCATGGCAATGGTGTACTGGCCCCAGCCGACATCAGAATCGGGACCAAAGCCCTTGTGGCTAGCGGAGCCAGCGCAGCGGCAGAAGACGACATTCAGCGCCCCCACGGTGACGGCTGCTTTAGTGACCAGACAGGGCAAGCCACCTGGGTCTGCACCGCGGACTGCACCCCGGCTTTAATTGCTGATATCCACACAGGCCAGGTGGCAGCGGCCCATGCAGGCTGGCGCGGCACGGCCCAAAAGATTGTGCCAGTGGCCATTGCCCAGCTCCAAGCCCAGGGCTCTCAGCTGCAAAACCTACGGGTGTTACTGGGACCGGCCATCGCCGGTGACGTTTACCAGGTCGGAGAGGATGTCGCCGCTAAAATTGGTCGCAGCATTGTCGATGCTGATCAGTTTGGCACCGACAATGCTGTGGTCAAGCAGTTACTCAGCCTCGAGCGTCCGCCCCTACTGCCCGATGACAAACCGGGGCATGTGCGTTTAGACGTGCGCCGCGTTAACGAAATCCAGCTAGAACAGCTGGGCCTCTCACCAGAGCAGGTGGCCACAGCACCCCACTGCACCTATCAAGAACCCGAGCGATTTTTCTCCTACCGTCGGACCAAGTTAAAACAGATCCAGTGGTCGGGCATTGTCAGCGTCTAGGGCGCTGATCCCTCTGCCCCTGGCCTGTCTTACTTAACTGACCGCTGTCTTGATCAGTGCCGCTGCGGCCCTGCCGGAACGATGGGCGGCCGCTAGATTGGTCGTATGATCTGTGGTACACCAATCGCCTCAGCACACCAAACTGGGCCATTGAGTTTTGAACAGGGTGTCACCATGGGGCTGACTCACCACGCTATATCGCCAGCGGTGTAGGCGATGGTTTTGAGGCTGGTCTAGACCTGGCACGATGGTCGCTGCCGCCGTCAGCATTTGGGCTGCGGTTTCATTTAGCAATGCCTCCATTGCCACCCGATCGGAGACTAGGATATCTAACCGTCGCAGGTACTGGGCCGCAAAGTTCGCTTGGCTTTGTAACAACACAATGGGGTCTGCCAAACGATTGAGACATTTACTGCTGTCCAAAGAGAGCCAGGACAGGACAGAATGATCGGCAGAGATGTGCCAGCCCAACCCATGGTCTAGGAGCAGCACCTCCGGCAAGGTTTCATAGGTGGCCATCAGGCTCAAACAGGGGGCGTACTCCACAGAGGCCAGGCCCTCAGCAGCACCAAGGGGCTGCAGCAACGGTAGAACCTGGGGGGCCGGAATAGCGAGCACCACAGCATCCGCTTGAAATTTTATCGGGCCATCGGGGCTATCGGCGATCAGCTGCCAGCCGTTAGCCGTTTTAGCCAAAGCATTGACCCGATGCTGACGGCGAATATCACAGCCATGGGCCAGGTGTTTTGCGATCGCATTTACCCCACGGTCGCCTCAATAAACCATTCCGGGTTTAGTCTGCAGCCCATCTGCCCAGAAAAATCCCTGTGCAGACCTTTCATGCAATACCCCTTGGGTCAAAAGCTCCTGGGTTAGCGTCTGTAGGCAACCCCCCTGGTCAGCCCAATAGCGCACCCCATGATCCACCCAGCCACCCGATGCCAACCGCCGAGTGGCCAACCGTCCACCCACCCCACGAGATTTTTCAAACCAAGTGACCTCGTAGCCAGCCGCCTGTAGCATACGCCCACAGGTCAGTCCGGCCATCCCAGCCCCAATAACGGCCACCGTCATCATCGGCTCGTTCCCATAAAACTAGTCAGCTCGCCCAAAGCGGCTATGCGGCAGAGGAGGTAATCAGAGCTAACTCCATCTGGGCATCGGAAAGCGCATCAATTTCAGCCCGGATGTTGGGACCAAAAAACGTTTCGATTTTGGTGTGCTTTTCTTGCCAAGTATCCAACGGCATATAGGGAGAGTCAAACTCCA
>CALBPH010000521.1 GCA_937899365.1 uncultured Leptolyngbya sp. | reverse complement strand
CCAAAAAATCAGCCCGCAGCGCCGACTTTAGCAAACTATTCTTTGCCAGCCGCAAATCGTGTGGGCGTTTCTCCAGATCTCGAATGGGCTCATAATCCTGGAGATACCAAGCCTTTAGCGCAATAATCGCCATACTCAAACCGATTGATCAGCTGTGGTCTAGGGTAGCCCAATTTCTATGGCCATAGACAAATGTCTTGCACATGGGAATTGAGTGACTTCATTAGTTTATATGTACTATTTTAGTCTACTGAGGTGGATACAAGACACATCACACAACGAATGTCATTAGAAAATCTCACCTAGTCCAGTTGCAATAGGTTCGTACTCGCTCTCAGTCAAGCTCCCAAAATACTTAGCAATCCGCCGCATATCCACTGCTCGAATTTGGTCTAATAAAACAACAGAATCTCTTTTCAGATTTCCAGTACCTGCTAATAACACTGGGTAAACCGTTGGATTTACTTTGGACCATTCACCTATTTGTGTGGTCATCGGAGCCACAATTGCCAACAAATATCGTGTTTCTCCTGGGGGAATGCCAACAATCAAAGCCGGTCTTGTCCCCTGTTGCTCATGCATAGAGGGATTATGCTCCGGCAAGGTAACCAAGACAATATCACCTTTGCCTAACTTACGATTCATCAGTTTCCACAATCATCACACCTTTCCCTGGCACATGCCGTACAGGTAGACCTTCGGGAATACCTTCAGCATCCCACTCATAGGTAGGTAGGGGCTCAATAAGGTTTGCCTCTATCCAGGTTTGTGTCTCTAAATCTATTGAACCCAGTTCATCAGAGTCATCCGAAGACTCTAACTCTTGGCGCAAAAAGTCAAAAATTGTTCGCTTGCTAATCGCAGGCAACTGTTGAATGAGGGTCAGAATTTGCTCAGCTGTAATTTCCAGTAAGGCCATAAACCTCAAACCCATATCTGCTTTATTTATCATAGCCAGATGCAGCAGCTGCGTACTTTTAGACGAGCCAAATGATCAACAGGTAGACATATATTAGGTAGGAAAGAATAAAGAAACCTACTCGCTACCCGCCCGCTACTGCATCTGGCGAGGATGTCCTACCAGGATTTACCTTGCGAGTAAGCTCCTTTGAAGGGGCCTGATAGCTTAAACAATCCATTCCTTTGCTCGCTCAACAGCCCGCTGCCAGGTTTTAAAATTATCCTGGGCGGCTGCCTGCCCTACTCCTGGTTCAAAGGTTTTATCAATCTTGCGACTAGTCACCAAGGCCGTATAGTCATCCCAAAAACCAACGGCAAGACCGGCGGCAAAGGCCGACCCCTGAGCCGTTGCATCTAAAACGGCAGGTCGCTCCACCGGAATACCCAACACATCGGCCTGATATTGCATCAAAAAGTCATTGTTGCAGGCCCCCCCATCCACCTTTAGCGTGGTGATCGGTGTGCCACTGTCGTCATTGATGGCGGTTACGACTTCTCGGGCTTGGTTGGCGATGGCTTCTAGCACAGAGCGCACCATGTGGGCTTTGGTCGCACCGCGGGTAATGCCCAAAAATGCACCGCGAGCGCCCATATCCCAATGGGGAGCCCCAAGTCCACTGAGGGCAGGGACAAAATAAACGCCGCCATTATCAGTGACCGATGTGGCTAGGGGCGCACTGTCTGCGGCACTGTCAATTATCTGCAAGCCATCGCGTAACCACTGGATGCAAGCCCCGGCTGTAAACATGCTGCCTTCTAGGGCATAGCCCAAATCGTAGCTGCCCTCTTTGGCCATAGTCCAGCCGATGGTGGAGAGCAGCTGGTTATCGGAGCGCACAATGTCTTTACCTGTGTGGGCCACTAGAAATGCACCAGTCCCATAGGTGCATTTTAGAAGACCGGGACGATCGCAACCGTGGGCAAACAAGGCCGCCTGCTGATCGCCCAAAATTGCCGCAATCGGAATTTTTACCCCTAGCAAACTCGGGTCGGTATAGCCAAAAATTCCCTGGCTGGGTTTAATATCGGCCAGTAGCGATCGCGGTACGCCAAAAATATCCAGCAGTTTGTCATCCCACTGCTGTGTGGCCAGGTTCATCAACAATGTGCGGCTGGCGTTGCTGTGGTCCGTCGCATGCACTTTGCCATCGGTCAAATTCCACAGGGCCCAGGTATCGATGGTGCCAGCCAAAACATTATCTAAATTCTGGTCTGATAATTGGGGCTGCACTTTATCTAGCAGCCAACGTAGCTTTGTCCCTGAGAAATAGGCATCTAGAAACAGACCGCTGCGCTCATAAATATCTGATTTATGGGCTGCCAGATTGCTACACATATCCGCCGTCCGCCGATCTTGCCAGACAATGGCTTTATGCAACGGCTTACCGGTTGTTTTATCCCATAGCAAACAGGTTTCTCTCTGTACCGTCAGCCCAATCGCGGCAATGTCGCTGGCGTTAATATTGGCTTCGCCAATAGCCGTCATAAAGGCCCACTGGAACTGCTCCCAAAATACTATCTCATCAAGTTCTACCAAGCCAGGCAGCAGATAATACTATATATAAGGAACATTCAAACCTGGATAGTTTG
>CALBPH010000520.1 GCA_937899365.1 uncultured Leptolyngbya sp. | reverse complement strand
TGGTTCTAATGTGGGGGCAATCTTAGGCTCGGAGCTCCTGGCGGGAGCCTTTGGTATAGAGGTTAGTCCTGAGGGTAACCAGGTATTTGTCACCAGCGTCGGCGATGATGGGCTGACTGTTTTTAGTCGCGATGGTGACGGCAATCTGAGTGAGCAACAGCGTCTTAGGGACGGCCGCCGTGACCCCAATGAAAACGACATTAATACCCTAGCCGGAGCCATTGATGTGGCAGTTACGGCCGATGGTTCTCAAGTTTTTGTGGTGAGTCTGACAGACTCAGCCATTACGGTCTTTGACCGAGATGCCTCGGGTACGTTGACCCTGAGACAGTCCATCGCCGATGGGCAGGCAGGGGCTACCGAGCTGTTTGGCGCGTCTGGGGTAGCGGTTAGCCCCACGGGCGATCAGGTATTTGTCACTAGCCACACAGACTCAGCCATTACGGTCTTTGACCGAGATGCTTCTGGGAATTTGACCCTACGACAAACCATTAAAGATGGCCAAGCGGGGGCTAATGAGCTGTTTGGTGCCTCAAGTGTTGTTGTCAGCCCCGATGGTAATCAGGTTTATGTTGCCAGTGCCAGCGACGCAGCCCTGACGGTCTTTGACCGTAATGCCGATGGTACGCTGAGCTTTGCCCAGGTCCTGCGAGATAATGAAGATGGGGCTCAACTGTTTGGTGGCGCCAGTGATATCTTTGCCGGCACCGATGTTGTCGGGTTTCCGGCCATCAATGGATTTAGCAGTGTCACCATCAGCCCCGATGGTAAACAGGTGTTTGTCGCCAGTTTTGAAGAGAATGGTCTGACCGTCTTTGATCGCGATGCCTCTGGGCGATTAACCTTTAATCAATTTATTCAGGACCAAGATGGCAACGGTGCTGATGAATTGGCCGGAGCCCTGGGGGTAGTCGTTAGCCCTGACGATCAGCAGGTATTTGTCACGGGCTTTGAGGATGGAGCCATCACCGCCTTTAATCGCGATGTGGCTCCCAGTTTGTTGAGCATTGTCCGACAAACACCAACAGCAGAAAATACCGATGCCGATAGCTTGGTATTTCGGGCCACCTTTGATGAAAGCATCGTTAACATTGATGGGACTGACTTTAGCGTTACCGGCGGGACAACCGCCACAGTGACAACCGTGACCGCTATCAGTGCCACCGTCTATGACATTACAGTCTCGGGAGGAGACCTGGCCGATTTTAACGGTACTGTTGGTTTAGATTTGTCCGTCAGTCAAAATATTACGGACCCTGTAGGTAACAATCTCCCTCTACAGGAGCCTGCCACGGATGAGACCTATACCCTCACTAACGACGCTATTACTGCACCCACTAACCCCGCAAAGCTAACCCCCTTATCTGGTTTAGAAGTAACGGGTCTAGGGGATGCCAATACGGTACGTCTACAGGTAGACCAGGTAAATATTGCCGACATCGGTGAGATTCTTATCTTTAGTGTTGATGCAGTCAGCCGTACTCAGATTGCTAGTTTCTCTATTTTGGCAGGAGGGCAGCTGGCCGATGACTATGCTCCCGCATTTAGCATTGACAATAGCCAAGTGACTGAGGGACAGTTTCTAGAGTTTCAACTGGTGGTCAATGGTGTCACCCAACTGGCCATACCCACGGCAATTAGCGATACTCAAATCTCCCTAGACTTTGGTGATGTAGCAACGACCAACCTCTTGGTGGGGGATGCCACTGCCATTGACCTGCCCGGTCAAACGGGCACGGTTAATGTTGAATTTGCGGTGTACCGTGAAGCGGCCCTGGCCAATACCGTAGGGTTTTACACCACCGAGTTTGCCGATGGTGGCATTCGCGACGACCTTACGGGATATGTCTTTCGTCCAGGAGATGCTGGCTACCGAGAATCGGCGTTAGCCATCCAGCTAGATATAAAACTCTCAGTGAAAAATGACCAGGTGAGCACATTCTCCGCAGCACTGACCGGTGGTGGCTTCCTAGGGATCTTCCTGGTGGCGGGCGGTGACCCAGCGACGGATGAGGTATTCTTTAGCCATGCGGGGGCTAATACGGGCAGTAATGACCATGCCAAGCTGCTAGGCGACAATACCTTTGGCTTTGAGGACCTCAGCGGTCTGGGCGACCGGGACTTTAACGATATAGTGGTGGAGTTTGCGGTGGTTTAGGTGGATAAAGTGTGTGACTGTCACCATGGTACGGGTTCCGACCGATGGGATGATTCGGTTAAAACGCTTGTCATACAAGGGATACAGTCGCTTTAGAAGGAGATTGATAGAATCCTTATTCTGCAAGCATTTCAGCCATTTTTCCATTGCACGGAATTAGTGTTGGGGTATCGACATTTCTGAATAATAGCCTCAACCATGGATTTATCCATAATGATCCTGTCTTTGAACAAGGATTGTCTTATGTGCCAAAGTTCTGTTTTATGGTCTGCTGAGCAAGGACAAAAGCGCCCATGATGCCAGCCTTGCTGCCCAGCTTTGGCGGCACAATATAGTTGTCAATGTCAGCCATAATTTGGGGCACTTCCAGATAAGCGTTAAGCCGCTCGCGCACTTGAGAACGAATCAACGGAAAAAGCTGTGGTTGTTCCATTACACCACCACCTAAGATAATCCGCTCGGGTGAGAGGGTTAGAATAAAGTTGATCAATCCAGTGGCCAAATAGTGAGCTTCTAAGGCCCAAGCGGGATGGTCAGCAGGTAAAGAAGCAGCCTTTTGTTGCCACCGTTTTTCCATAGCAAACCCAGAGGCCAACCCTTCTAGACAATCTTGGTGACACGGGCAAGCCCCAACAAATGGGGCTACAGACAAATCGTGAGGGTTCAGAATATGACCCATTTCAGGATGAAGCAGCCCATGAATCGGTCGACCGCCCATCACACCACCGCCACCAATTCCCGTGCCAACGGTTAAATAGATCAATGATCCTAAGCCTATACCATTCCCCCATTGATATTCTCCTAAGGCGGCGGCATTAACGTCAGTATCAAAGCCAACAGGTATATTCAGCTCACGCTTGATGGTGCCAACAAAGTCAACCTGCTGCCAGCCTGGTTTTGGCGTGTTCAAAAACCAACCAAACTTAGGAGAGTTTTCACAAACGTCTACTGGCCCAAATTCGCCGATGCCAATGGCGGCCAAATCACCCGTTTGTTTGATCTGTTGTTGAAAAAAATCGATCACTTGAGAAATAGTTTCTTGGGGCATAGTGGTGGGAATACGAATCTCTGCTTGTAAATCGTCTGGACCAGTTCCTACCGCACAGACAAATTTCGTCCCGCCTGCTTCTATGCCGCCTAAAAGTGCCATTGACTTTCCTTTTTGAGTATATGCTCAATATATCGTTTTACGCTGATGGTTTGGTATCTTCAGCTTTGCATGTCACCTGCCCATTTCCTTGTCAAACCTTATGGATTCTGGGTTATAGGACTTATGTCAGGCAGTCAGGGCATTGGCTATATGCCAGTAACTAAAACTGCCATATAGCCTTGATATTTTTTGTCTTTTTTGGTGGGTATGAAGAACTTTTCTCAGCAGGATGTAGCTTAAGCTTCTATTTGGGAATGCTTATAATCAAATAACTTGTTTTGTTTCCTGAGGATAGCTGTGATTATAGGACAGATCTCTAAGAGAGTCCTTCAATACTATTTGTTGAGGCTGCCGTACCCAACTCGGTTGATACGGTATCAATCTCTGGTAAATGCGGGCTGGTTTAAATCAACCTTAAAGGAAATCAAGCCACAGGTTTTACCAGAACCGGAGTCTGTCGCTGAATTGAAAGTGAGTCTAGATCTTATTCAGTCACCTATTCCTCATTATCATCAATATCGTTGCTTACAAAATAATCCATTAAGCTGTCAAGAACCTGCGGCTAAGGAAAAAACAAATTGCCAACATTGTTCTTTCCCGGCAATATTGCCTGAGGGAGGACAGCTCGTTGGTAAACAAGGTCAATATCAAATTGGTCAAAGTTTAGGGCGACGAGGGATTGGTAGACTCTATGGAGGAATCCGTCTGAGTTCAGAAGAACCCGTTGTTATTCAAGAATATTTACTGCCCGAAAAGTACTTTAGTTCAGAAGAACAGCGACAATATCAGGAATCATTTACGACGCTTGCCGGTCTCTCTTTGGCAGATGGACGTGTACAGGATGCCAGAGTTGTTCTGCCGTTAGAAGCCATTGCTGACTCGTCCGGTGAGCGCTGCTATTTGGTAACATCATCTGTAGACAGCAGCCCAACGCTCAATTGCTACTGTGCCAACCATGGAGCATTTGATAGCAATGCAGTGCTATCAGTTCTCAACCAGGTGTTGCAAACTCTAATATTCTTACACCAGCAAAAGTTTACGCTGCCAGCCGGTCAGGTGCAGGAGGGTATTATCCATGGCAATCTCAGTTTAGACAGCCTGCTGTGGGTCGCGAGTCCTAACGTAAAAGATACGGAGGGATTTGTTTACCTCACTGATTTTGCTCTGTGGGAGAGACTATTTGACCCAGTACTGGTGGATAGAGGCCAGCCCAATTATCAAGATGATTTGGCCGCCCTGGGTCAGGTGGCATTTTTTCTTCTCAATGGAGCCACTGTCAATAATCAGGGACAATCCCTAAAGCCCCATCTCGATAGCGAATGGCCTGACACCTACACACCACTCAAACTGTTTATCCGTCGGCTCATTGGGCTTGACCCACCCTTTGCCAGTGCCGAAGCCGCTCGGGCAGAGTTGTTGGCCATGCCTCCTGAGCCCATGCTTTGCCAGTGGGAAGCCCGAGAGACAGAACGCTTATCCGTTAAACAAGCCTGGTACAAACGATGTATCCCCATTCTTATAGTGGTCGCTGTCTTAACAGGGTTGGGGGGCATCGGCTGGCTGCTACTCAGGTCCCTACGGCCCACCTATGCCAATACTCCCTTGCCTTCCTGCTGCTTTGACGAGATCGATGCTGTCCCCATGGGTGACTATCGCTATGCCATACCAGCATCTGCCTATTGGTATCCCTTAAAA
>CALBPH010000519.1 GCA_937899365.1 uncultured Leptolyngbya sp. | reverse complement strand
CACCTCCCCCCGCTCCACTAACACCTGCTGCAGCTGGTCATAGAGATAGGACTGGGTTTCAAACAGGGAGACTTTGTTAAGGTCCTGTAGGCCAGGTTCCAAGGCTTCGAACTTGTCTAGGGCCTCATACAGCGTTTCCTTAGCCTTAGATAGCCCCCCTTTAGCGCGCTCCACGTCAGCAAGACCGCTGAGGGCGTTTATTTGACCCACTTCATCCTGGTTAAATCTCGCCCAGCCATAGGCATCTTCAAAGTACTCAATCGCCTTTTCCCACTCATTTCTGACCGCATAGAGCTGTCCCAGATGACTCAGGGTGCGACTATAGTCTGGCCCCACATACCTATCTCGATAGCCTAGGGCTTCGGTAAACGTCTCTAGCGCTTTTTCAAACTCGCCCTGTTCCGCATATAGCTCCCCCAGACTATTGAGAATGCTGGCCAGCTCATGCCACTGCCCCAAGGAAATAGCCAGCTCCCGCGCTTCTAAATAGGCATCCCGCGCGCTGTCATAGGCCTGCTGCTGTAAGTACACATGGCCCAACCCATTGAGGTATCGAGGCATCCCCTGCCAATATCCCACAAACTTAGCGGCGGCCAGGGCCATTTGATAGGCGACCTCTGCCGGGCTATAGTCCCCCAGGGCATAGTAAGAATAGCCAATATCCCACAGGGCCCTGGATCGATCCACCCGGTCAATGCTTAGGGAAAGAGTGGCCTGGAGGGTATCCAAGGCCCGGTCATACTGCCCCGTGTGACGATAGATTTCCCCCAGGGCCAGATTGATGCGATTTTTTTCGGCAAAATCTTGGATTAACCCACGCTGCACCTGACGTAGCTGCTGCCAGCTCCGGGTGATGTTGCCCTGCTCTAGCCAAATTAGGGACTGCATCAGCACCCCACGATTGCGTTGGATGGCGGCAGCGGTGGGGGGAATAACCAGCCGATCAGCCCGATCGAGGGTCTGTTGCGCGCGGGTATAGTCCCCCAGGCGATAGTGGGCGAAACTCAGCTCAATCAGGCTATTGTGTTCCCCTACGGGGTCACCGGCACGGCGATACAGATCGATGGCCGTTTTCAGTGGCTGCATGGCGGAGCGGCTGTTGCCTAAGCGAATCAATGATTGGGCCTGCTGATATTGGATCTGGGCCTCCTGGGACGATTTGACACTGGCCATGGAGACTGACGCGGGGACCGCCTGAGCTGTGCCCCCGGCCCCCAGCAGCAAACCGATACCCATGACCCAGCCAAAGCTTCGCAAAATTGCCATAAACGCCCAAACACCATAGATTTACTCTTCTATACAGTCTGACGCGGGTGATTTAAGGATGGATTCGCTGTGTATATGTGGATATTTATAGCCGCTGTGGTGTTTCTGTTATTTCCTGTTGTGTCCTGTTGTTTTTAAGGACATGCCTAAGGGCTGTCCTTGAGATTGGTCAATGGCTGACGAAGGTGAACTTTTATACATGTTTTCGTGAATGTGGCATGGGCCCAGTGAATACATGAAGTAACAAGAGTTCTTGGTATTAAGACGATGGCTAAAAAAACCATGTCCCCGCGTCAAACCTTAAACAACCTCCGCTCCCGTCAGATGGGGTGGCTGGTGCCTTTTTACTGCTCTGTTGACTCGTATTACACCGAAAATGGTCTGGCGGTACTGAGCGTTTTTACCTGGCGCTTTGGTCAGCAGGTTTGGGAAACCTGGCAGCTTAAGGAAGGCTTTGATGCCACTTGGGTGCAATCGTTAAAGGACTGCCCAGCCGACATGTATGACCGCTTAAAGCGGTCTGGCGATCTGGTGCATCGCCATTGTCTTGGGGGCAATTAACCCAAACATTTTCGCCAGTTTTCGCTCTCCCCGCTTGGCGTTCTCCGCGCTATGGTTGTATATCGGAACTAACGCGGGACGAATGGCATGAGAGGTTTGGACAGACGGCGCTGGATGCCAGCGGTGCTGTGTGGATTGACGGTGTTTGTAGTGCTCAGCTGTTGGCTATACCGTGGAGATGCCAACGGGGTGAGGGCGGCTGGCGGCATTTGGCCCCTTGGGGGACCAGCGGCCACCCTACAGTCGGGGTTTAACCAGGCTGAACAGGCGGCGTCCCTGGCTCAAACGGCCACCTCAGCGGATCAGTGGGATGACGTTGTTGCGGCTTGGACGGGTGCGATCGCAACGCTCCAAACCATTCCCCCCCGCAGCCCAGAACGGTTCTTTGCCCAACGTAAGCAGCAAGAATATTTGAGCAACTTGACCGCCGCTCAACAGCGAGCGGCACAGCTCAGCTGGCCCGATGTGTTCCCTAGCCTGGGCAGTTCCGTCCTAGATGAGCAGCTGTGTCTGTACCTGAGCTATCTGGCGGTGGTGGGGCCACCCGATATTTTGATTGTGGGCAGTTCCCGCTCGCTCCAGGGGCTAGACCCCCAATATTTACAAACCACCCTGGGTGATCAGGGATACCCGGTGCGGGTGTTTAACTTTGGCGTTAACGGAGCCACTGCGCAGGTGGTGGACTTTGTGCTACGGCGACTGCTCACCCCCGAACAGCTGCCCAGGCTCGTGAGCTGGGGGGATGGGTCTCGGGCCTTTAACAGTCGCCGCACCGATGCCACCTTTGCCCGCATTTTAAACTCACCGGGGTATCAGGCCGTCCAAGCCGGGAACAAACCAGGATTCCCCAAGCAGCCGTCTCGAACAGCGCCCAGACAGCCCAGCGCCATTAACGCCTACGGCTTTTTGCCAGTGCCTAGGGTGTTTGACCCGCAGATCTTTTACCAAACCTACCCTCGGGTCAGCGGTCGCTACGATGCCTTTTACACCCCATTTGCCCTGTCGGGGTTACAAGAGGGAGCGTTGCGATCGCTAGCGGGCTATCTCAAACAACAAAATATTGGCTTGATCTACGTCAATTTGCCCCTCAGTGGCGACTACCTAGACGACTACCGACTGCCCCTTGATCAACAGTTTCAACAATTTTTACAAACCCAAAGCCAGCGTCAGGGCTTTGCCGTGATTGACCTGCTATCCCAATGGGTGGGGCAAAACACCTTTTTTGCAGACCCCAGCCATCTCAACCAGGCAGGTGCCGCCGCCTTAGGGCAGCAGCTAGCCCGCAATCCCCTAGTTCTAGAAAGGCTTGGCAATAGACAATGAGACTAAGATGTGGACGCAGCGTCTAACCTCATGACCATAGTTTTGAAAATCCATCTAACCAGCTAGAAAGTAATGTGGCAATGGACCATCTAGTCCCATTAGGGTCAACAGATAGGGCCGTACTCTCGCTGTTAGCAGTCGCACTGATCTCAGCTCCATTGACGCTAAATTCATCCTCTGCCCCCACCCTAAAGGCAAGGGGCTCAACTAGACCCAGCGGTGCATCTGTCCTAGGATTATCAAACTTATTAGTATCAGAAACATTGACCAGCTCATTGTTTTCAATCACGGCACCGTAGCTTTCCAGATTGCGCATCAGGGGACGAGGGACTCCCTTGACTTTGATCAGATTATTTTTAATCGCAATGGTGCTAAAGTCTGTCTGCTTGTTAAACCCAAACAAACCATTAGTGCGTGGGGTTTTGGTTTGGTTGGCAATAATCTCATTATTATAAAACGAAAAATTGTTATAGATACCCTCATGCCAGACTACCCCTCTACCGGGATTGACAATCAGATTATTATGGAACTTTGTTGGCCCATTAGAGGGTTCTTCACCAAAGTTGGAAACCAGGTTGCCTCCGTCTTTGTCAGGGTCAAACATAAATACATTGTGGTTCACCTCGACTCCGTTACGGGCCCATTCTAGGGAATAGGAACGGGTGAAGTAGTTATGATGGATGTGGAATGTAAAGCCATCCTCAGGAATGTCACCCCCAGCAAACTTTGGCACTGAGATCGCACCGTTTAGATAGTTGTGGTCAATTTCAACAAAGTGGTCATTTTCAAAGGGCAGCTCAATGGCAAAATTTGTATTAATAGTGTTGTTATAGATCCGAGTGTTTCTAAATTCTCTACCTTTAATCCCATAGACGTTGCCATCGCGCTGCCGGGTTTTAGAAATTCTGTTGTTATAAATTTCAGAATTCTTGAGATAGGTGGCAAAAATTGAGCCCCCAGTGGTGCCACTATCGCCGTTAGACTGGCCACCAGCGTCGATAAAAACGTTGTTATTAATTTTGGCATTTCTGACGTCAAAGAGTCGCACAGCACTCCATAAAAAGTCATTAAACTCTAGGCCTTTAATCCTCAGCCCGTTATTCCGACCGCTAAAAATAGCACCGTGAATATACGCCCCACTGAGGGTCATGTTGCTAAAGGAAACATTGTTTGCGGCTGGCTTGAGGGCAAACAAGTAAGCCTTCTGGTTGATCGAGTCAAACACCGTTTCACCATCGGGCAGCTCTTCGGTGCCGACCTTAAACGAATTGGCGTTTTGTAGGGTTGTTCGGTTTGCACCAGCGCCTTTAAACGTAATGCCCGGTGCATTCACATTGAGGGTTTTTGCCAGATCGTAGACACCCTCAGGCATATAGATGGTGGAAACCTGAGTGTTACCGGCTGCCCGCTCGGCCTTTAGCCATTTAAGGGCGGTCTGGATCGTACCTGAATCATCTTGACCATCATTGGGAACAGCGTTATCTAGACCTGGATGGGCCACAAAAACGGCTTTAGGAAGATTGGTAATATCGATCGCGTCAGGTGTGCTTTCATCGGCTTTGGGCGCAGAGGCCACAATACTGATGGGGGGACGAACGGCGTAGGTGGCTAGGGCTGAAAAATCTGCAACAGGTATATGAAAGAACATCGGTGGCTAGTTCCTAGATGATTGTTAACCGGTTTACATTCACAGGTGGGTGGATTATTCTCGTACGCAGCAAAAATTGTCGCCCTATCCAATAGATCCGGATATGGGTGGGGTATATCCGTAAAGAAAGCCGATTCTTGGCTGATTAATTTGCCGTTGCTGATTTAGAGGATGAACCGATCGGTTCGATAGGCCATAGGACAGCATCT
>CALBPH010000518.1 GCA_937899365.1 uncultured Leptolyngbya sp. | reverse complement strand
CTGGTTCTGGCTGAACTGGGTCCAACCTTGTGGGGCAATAGTATTTCCTTGAGCTATGCGGTGGCTCCTGAAACGACATTTTTTCTGTTTAAGCCGGGCCAAATTCCTGAGATTCCTGTCGGCTATAGCGATTACTTTATTGCCTATGGGACAGGGGATGTATTGGATGCGATCGCATCTAGAACTGGGAGATCTTTTAAACTGGCCGAGGGTGACTATCCCCTGTGGCGACTAGAGTAGCCACCGCCTCAAACCATATCCAGCATACTCTAGACAGTCGGGGCCGCCTTTCCCATGGTCTAGCGACAGCGCCAATGGGACGCGCAAACGTCCTAGGGCATCAGAACGGTTACTTCTAAACCAAGACACCTCAGTATAAAAAATGAACTATACTGTATCCTCAGCATTTGTAAAAAATTAAGTAGAACGGCTCCAGAATCCACCATGGTGAATAGCTTCCAGCCGTCTGACCTCAGTAGTTCTGAGCGTCTAGTTAACATATGGACCGCTCGTTACTTTTCTAACAACTCCCTAATTTATACAGAGGCCGCCAACCCTAGCTCCTATGCCCTAGAGGATGCCGCTTCGATCCAAGGGCGGCGGAGCACCTGTAGACGATTTAGTGATTTTTTGATTGAGCAATCGTGCAAGCGGGCAGCGATTAGAACAAAAGATCTTTATACACACCATCAGAACTTAAACCTCACAGGTGTCTCCGATTTAGCTCAGTTTGCCAGCCAGGTTTATCCGGTGCTGCTGGAGTTTTATCAAAACCACACGCCAGTTGTTGTCCCGTCTCAGCTGACACAGCCAACAGCCATTAGTCGACCAACCAACGTTTTTGCGATTCCCGAGATTATGGTGTTAGCCGATACGCTAAGGCCATTTTTATCCGCGTTCCACACCGAGCACCCCCTTAACGTTGACTGGCAAACGCGCAGTTTTTTGACCACCCAGCTTAGTCTTAGTAATGGGCTGTTGCTAGAGACCCTCAGCCCGGCTGAGCAAGTGTTGCTGGCACCCTACTTCTACTTTCTAGAAGAGTACGTGGCGATTCCCTGGCAGCGAGTTTGTCGGGTGGCGGCCAATCACGAGCCGACCTCACCCACATTTATCGTGGTCGAGAGAATGTTATCCCAGGTGTCGGAGATTTCCATGGCGGTTTATACCCAGTGGAGCAACGTTTTTGGTGGGTATTACAACCGTAGAGGTCAGTTGGATAACCCTGGGGTGAAGCATTCTACCTTAAGAGACTTTAGTATGTTTCAAGTTTACTTGTGGCTGTGTGTTTTGCAAGGAAATCTAGAGACGATTGAGCAGGACTTGGTGGTGCTGTCGGCCTTGGTTTACAAGGGAATTGGCATTCCCTGGGAAATGACGGTGAAAGGCACTAAGCTGTTGGCTGAAGCAATATTGAACGCCTTAAATTCGAGTGAGCAAGATATAGTCTCTCCCTACACTGAGGGGATGGTACGAATTTTCGCCACCCGGTAGACTACGCCATGGCCGGCTATACCGTATATCTAGAGACGTCATGTATTCATTTATGGCGTCCCTGTTTAAAACCTCAAATAGACGGCTAAAACGTTGATGGTTTAAACGTCAAACTAATCTCCAATCGTGAAACCTGGAGTTATGGGCTGACGTCAGTCTATAGAATGCTGCATGGTGCAATGCGGTGTTGATAATGCTTGATTTATAGCGTTGGTCACAGTTGGGTGTTTTGTTGGGCACATGGTTATCTCAGCAGATTAAAAGTTTTCCCCTATGTCACATAGTTCTCAGCGACCTCGGTCAGCCGCTGTCAGTCGGCTAGTCAATCTTTGGGCCGCTCGCTATCGTCCTGATTTTTCTTTGTTAGCCGCGAGTGCCAGCTCCATCCTCTTGGGAGAGATTGAGCAGTCATTGCTAGTGTCAGGTCGCCAAGAGCTCTCTGCAAAATTGAACCCTCGGGTGGTGATCCAGGCTTGTAAACAGGCGGCCATTAGAACCCAAGATTTGTACGCCCATTTTGAAGAATTAGATCTTAAGGAAATTACGAACTTAGCCCAGCTGACTAGCCGTGTGTATCTACAGCTGATAGAGCTTTATCAAACCTACCCACTCACCCTGGTGGCTAAGCCAGAAGAGCTAGAGCATATGTCTCCTGACCAGTTGGGGAGAGTGTTTTATATCAAAAACCTTAGGGCGCTGGCAGAGCATCTAGAGCCATTTTTAACTGAGTTTCGACTACAGGGCATTATCTCAGACAGTTGGAAAACCCTAGGCTTTATCACAACCCAGGTAAACCTCACCAACGCTCTCCTACTTGAGCCGTTAAATGCGGTCGAGAAAGCGTTAATGAGTCCCTATTTCAACTTTTT
>CALBPH010000517.1 GCA_937899365.1 uncultured Leptolyngbya sp. | reverse complement strand
GGGCGGCGGTTCTGCCGGGGCTTCGGCAGCTGCCTCAGGAACAGCCGCCTGCTCAAAGCTATCTGCGGACAGGGGCTCTGACGAACGTTCTGGTGCCTCAGCCACATCGAGGAGGGACGGGGCCAACTCTTCGCCCTGCGGTTCAGCGGCGGCAGCCCCCGAAGCTCCAGCTGAGGCATCAAGTTCTGGAGCGATTGGCCGCTGTGTCAGCTCTCGACTGGGCTTAAAGACAGGCCCATCATCAGGATTGGGGCTGTTATTTGCATCTGAACTTGCAGAAGACGTAGTCGGAACAGGGGCAGGGGCATCATTAGGCTCAGGAATCGGCGCTGTTGCCGGGGCCCTGACTGCAGGAGCCGTAACCGCCACCTCATCCTCCAAAATCGCCTCAGGAGCCTGGGAGGTAACCGCATCATTTAAGACTGGTCGCTCGCGCAGATAAGCCGTCACCAGCCCCACCGACACCAACAGGGATGCCGCCGCTGACCCAGCCCACCAGCGCGAACGTCGACGCTTGACCGTTGGGACAGCGGGCAACGTAATCTGACGTTGACCATAGGCACTCAGCACCTCCGCCAGGCCAAATAGCTGTAGCGTACTGAGGTCAACAGTCTGGTCTAAAAGCTGGAGACGATGGGTAAGGGGCCAAGCCGCGTGGGTTAGATGGCGTTGTACATAGGCTTCGACCGTATCACTTAGGGTCAGCAGCTGCTGCTGATCGCCGGCGACGAGGCGCTGTCTGGTCGGTTGATTAGTCCATAGGCTAAAGCGTAGCTGGCGAACCACTGGGCGATCGCTCCACTGGGATAGGGCCGAAGGATGGGCCGTCACTTCCAGGGCATAGTCGCCAGACTCATAGCGCTGGGTATTGATGGGCAAAACCGAAGACATCTGTCGTTTTGGTCAGATGAGCAACATCTGAACAGCGCTACGTCTATAGCTTACTAGCACACACCCATAGCGACCAGGGTGGTTACCGTTAGGGAAACAGGTAAACAAATTTTGCTGTTCCAGGTTGCTCTAGACCATAAGCTTAATACCCAACAAGCCCCTAATTATCCTTCGTATCATGGGGAGGAATAATCACTCGATAGTTGGCATCGTAGACGTCCTCCGGCTCCTCAGGTCTGGCAGATTCAGATTCAGCAGCAGCGTCTGGTTCTGTATTTGAATCATTGCCATAGAGCCAGCCTTCACCATAGGTGCGAGTGGAGGGTCGCTCGGCTCCGTCACTGTGCCAACCAATGTCCGGTTCACCATCGTCTCGATAGACCGGTCGCCTGGATTCCCCATAGCCATCATCGCCCCAGCCCGATTCGATGTCCCTGACCGCATCGTCAGCTGAGGGCCTATCTCCAGTTCTAGCATCGGCAGATGCATAGTCTGTCTGCGTCTGTCCCCAGTCGTCCCACTGTTCTGGGGCTCGAAAATTTTCCCAGTCGCTATCGTAGGGATTGTGACGCTGCCCGCTATCCGGTTGCTGAAACTGGCTGGGCCCACGTTCACTGGACGAATCTACAAACCGATTAGGTGGCTCGGGTACCGGGTCGCTGAGCCGCTGCCCCATGGGGCGATAGGCACGTTTTTTAGGAACTAGCTGGTAGATCAGTAGCGTACAAAGAATACCGATTGCGATCGCACCCAGCACCCACAGCGACAGTGGCAGTGCCACCAACGGACGCCCCAGAACCACTAGCGGCAAAACCGGACTCAGATTTTGTAGCACCAGTATTACCAGTGCCGCCACCATCAATAGAAACGCAATGAGCTGAACCATCACCGTCCTCCTATTGGCCGTTAATCGGTGGGTGTGACCCGCCTTAGCTCCCACTATCGTTCCACCTTAGCCATAAACTGCAACTATGCATCTGACACATGACCCTGCCCGTGGCCTTGCCAACGATTTAACGGCACACAGTCAATATCTAACTGGTCCAGGGCTCTGGCCACCACAAAATCTACTAAATCATTGATGGTTTGGGGCCGATGGTACCAGGCTGGAATCGCTGGCACAATTCTAGCGCCCGCTTCGGCCAGGGTTGTTAGATTACGCAGATGAATTAAACTTAGGGGCGTTTCACGGGGAACCAGCACCAGGGGTTTACGTTCTTTGAGCTGCACATCAGCCGCCCGCTCCAACAAGTCAGAACTCAAACCAGCGGCCAGCTTACCCACGGTACTCATACTGCAGGGCATAATCACCATACCCGAGGTTTTAAATGAACCACTGGCAATGGTGGCCCCCACATTGCTCCACGCGTGACACCGGAGGGTGCCCATACTTTCCACCCCCGCCTGTTCTCGCCAGAACAAGACTTGCTGACTCAAATCGCCGGGCAGGCGCACCTTTTCCTCGGCTTGCC
>CALBPH010000516.1 GCA_937899365.1 uncultured Leptolyngbya sp. | reverse complement strand
AATCGCTGTGATTGACGGGCGGCTCCAGTGGATTGTCGATGCCTATACCCTCAGCTATCGCTATCCCTATTCAGAACCCCTATGGCGTAGTGAAGGCATACAAGATGTCTTGCAAGGTCGGGCCATGCAGGACATCGTTCGGGGAGGTACTAACTACATTCGCAACCCGGTCAAAGCAGTTGTGGATGCCTATGACGGTACCCTAAAACTCTATGTTGTAGACACGTCTGACCCGGTTCTCGCCTCATTTCGGCAGAGTTTCCCCACCTTATTTACCAATCTGGACAATGCGCCGCCTCAGCTGCAGGCCCACTTCCGCTATCCCCAGATGTTATTTAAGATTCAATCCCAAATATATCGGGCATACCACATGGATCAGCCCGATGTGTTTTACAACCAGGAAGACCTCTGGGATTTTCCAACTCAAATTACTCGAGAAGAAAACCCGGAAATTCTAGAGCCTTACTACGTCATCATGAAACTGCCAGACGCCGAGGCTGAGGAGTTTATGTTGATTGTGCCCTTTACCCCAGTAGGCAAAAACAACATGGTGGCCTGGATGACGGCCCTCTGTGACGGAGACAATTATGGTGAGCTGCTGGTATATGAGTTTTCTAGACAGGCTCTCCTATACGGGCCGCGTCAAATTGACTCGCGGATTGATCAAGATACCGAAATCTCCCAACAGCTAACCCTCTGGAATCAGGAAGGATCCGAAGGCTTTCGCGGCGATTTGCTCGTTATCCCCATTGAGGAGTCGTTGCTCTATGTCGAACCCGTCTATCTCCAGGCACGAGGGCAAAACGACAATAGCAATGCCATTCCAGAGCTAAAGCGAGTGATTGTGGCCTACAAAGACTCAATTGTGATGGAGGAAAACCTAGAAGATAGCCTGACCAAGCTCTTTGGCCAGCGCCGTCGCGCCCCATCTCCGCCCGTTAATGATGGAGCCACAGAAACCACCCCTCCAAATCCAGCGCCCACAGCAACCCAAGCCGCCCTAATTAAATCTGCGCTCGAAGCCTATACCCAGAGTCAACAAGCATTGCAACGTGGCGACTGGCAGGCCTACGGAGCTGCTCAAAAACGTCTAGGTGGAATCCTGGAGCAGCTGACGGACGCTGAACAGTAAAGCGGCTAGGTCGCTGAGCTAGAGGTTTACGGCTTCAAGGGTGAAGCCGTAAACCGGGCTGAAACTAATTTAAAGATACGTCTGTCTATTAGGTGTAGCCATCGACGGATGCATATCGCCAAAGGAGAGACTGCGCCAACGTTGATTGCGCGTCAGCTGCTGTAACGCAAGGCTTTTAGGCAGACCCATTGTCTTAACTAACCACAGCCGCAACAGCCGGCCAGCGTTTTAGTTTAAAGTCCGCTGAGGTGTCACAACGTCCCCACATTTTTATGTTTATTGGCGTTGGCCTCCTGATGGCTCCTTAGATCGTCTGGAAAATTGTGAGGGGAACGACTGCTATTTAGACATGATCCGGACGCACTGTCCTCTTGGATTTTATTAGTTCCTAACGCAAGCTACCCATCAAGCCCATAAGGGACCCTAAATAAGCGTGAAAATTAGATCTAAAAGCTTACTGCTTCGGCTTATCACTCCCCTATCACTATTATCTATTGGTACCGTATTGACGATCTCCGTCAGTACCAATTTTTCGGCACGGGAAACCCTACAGCACCCAATCAATGATCGTCTGAGTGTCGCAGCCATCCTTAAAGAAGAGGAACTGAATCATTGGTTTCAGGGCCGACGCAACGATATTTTACTCCTCGCTCAGCTACCAGAAATTCAGTCACAGACTGAGATATTACTATCTGACTCGCAACCCGACTCACAACCCCAACAGTTCGAAAATCAGCCCGAAGGATCGTCTAGGGCAGAACTCAAGCAAGCTGCCAAAAAGAAGCTGACCGCCTACCTACGAGACATCGTTGCATTTAAGCCAGACCTGGCTGAGGTCTCTATTGTGGCGGATGGTGGCACTGTTCTATTTTCAACCAATCGGCAATTAATCAATACAGAGCAGTCTTTGGATGACCAGACGACTTACTTTGCCGATGCCTCAGATAAAGTTACGCCTGTTTTCTACACGTCTTCTGTTACTGGGTCTACGGCCATTACCCTGGCAACACCAATTTTAGATGATGCTAAAAATCGCCTGGGAGTGCTTTTGGTCACCCTAGACTTGCAGGATGTAGACTCCCTGATTCAAGAGCGTACTGGTTTGGGTAAAACAGGTACCACCTATCTGGTAGGACAGTTAGATCAACAAAATATATTTATTGCGTCTGAACAGGCCAAAGAATCAGCAGGAGACATTAGTAGTTTTGCCATCGATACGGCAGTGACCGGTGAAAGCGGCGCTGGTCTCTATCAGAACTATGCCGGGGAACCCGTGATTGGTGTCTATCGTTGGCTAGAGCCTCAGAGTCTGGCGCTGCTGGCTGAAATTGATCAGCATGAGGCCTTTGCCCCGGCCCGTGCTTTGGCTAGAAATATCTTACTCATTGGCTTTGTGGCTACGGGACTGCTACTATCTGGCATTTATCTATTGTCCCGTCGTATTACCCACCCCATTACGGAAATTACAAAGGCGGCTATTCAATTACAGAGTGGTGAGTTGGATCAGTCGTTGGCAATTGTTAGCCAAGATGAAATCGGTGTTTTGGCTCAGGCGTTTAACCATTTGGTCCAGCAGCTAAAACAGTCGTTTATTATTCTTGAAAACAATAACCAAGAACTGGAAACCCGTGTCCAGGAACGTACGGCTGAGCTTAAAGATGCAAAAGAGGTTGCTGAAGCGGCCACTCGAACCAAAAGTGCTTTTTTGGCCAATATGAGCCATGAACTCCGTACGCCACTCAACAGCATTATCGGCTATAGCGAAATGCTTGAAGAAGATGTCGAACTTATGGGGGAAGACGATCTGATTCCTGACTTGCGTAAAATTCAGGGCTCTAGCCGACACCTGCTAAATCTAATTGACAGTGTGCTTGAGCTGTCAAAAATTGAAACGGGTCGCATGGAGCTTCATTTGGAGTCTGTGAATATTTCGAACCTTGTCAACGGTGTGCTGGCAATTATTCATCCTGCCACGGAGAAGAAATCGAATACTATTGTTCTGAATAACTTGGGTACTGTTGACCTAATTGAGACCGATTTGGATAAGTTACGCCAGTGTCTCTTAAATTTACTGGGGAATGCCAATAAGTTTACCGAACAAGGTCAGATTACCCTCACTATCCAGACGCCCCACTATCAAAACGAAAGCTATCTTGAATTTATCATTGAAGATACTGGGATTGGCATAGATCCACACCAGCTAGAGCACGTTTTTGAAGCGTTTACCCAAGGCGATGCATCGTCCACGCGCCGTCACGATGGCACAGGTCTGGGGTTAACCATCACCCGTGAATTTGTATATATGCTTGGGGGCGTTATTACTGCCCAAAACAATCCAGACAAAGGAGCTATTTTTACGCTGCGGATTCCCCAGGTAATTCCCACCGTTCAACCTCAGCTGGCTACGGTTAAAGCTTAATAAGCAAGAACCCCTGAGGGATGTTTTAGACGGCAGCATTCAGGATTGGATAGTCTTTCCTCTAACCCTCCAATATTGTGGAAAATCTCTATAAAAGTCTCTCAAAATTGTGAGATCTAAGGAGACAGCTAGATTATTTGATATTTTTCATACATTTTCTTAGTGTCATGTGCCCGTTCTTAATCGCTTACTGAGAACGAGCACATGATATAGCTATTGTAGGGTGATTTCTTCTTTCAAAATTTATGATTTTATCGATCATTTCCATACTTTCTTTACTTATATTTCCTGACATTCACTGATGACAGTGAACACCTAGATGGAGAGTGCTAAATCATACTTGCTATGTAATAAATGCATTCAAACTTATTAATAGAGAGACATTTATGGGAGCTTGCTCCTGGAAATTTTGATGTTGTAATTATTTCATCTTTCTTAATGGAGACTTTGTAAAGTATAAAGACAGGAACAATCAAATATTATATTTCTTCTATCTGTACGACTGAACATGTCGTTAATATTCCATAGACGGTATATCTGAACTATGGGGAGGTTATTTACTATACTGCCAATGCTTCTGGAAAATACTGAATTATTGGTAGAGTCGGCGGACTAAGTATATTAGCAATAGCGATATTATTAGAAGATTCTAATTGTGAAAATGTGGAAGATTGATATAGGTTATTGGATGGGATAGAACCCTTTTATTGGAGCTAAATAGTGTTAATTTATTTATTTCTATTAGGGTCTTATCTAGAGGTCCTTAGAGAGATGAGTGAAAATAGATTGATTAGATAGTTAGCTTATTTTGGAATTATATTTCGTCAGGAAAAGGGCATATCTAAAGCCTAGCTAAAAGGCTGATTTTAAGGACTACTATTGCATGTTATCAATGCAAATATGAATAGATTAATCAGGGTGAAGGGGTTTTGTTTAATAGCAATCGGTCAAAATAACGTTTGAATCTAAATGTTTAGGTGAGTTGTTTGTAGCTTCATGTATAGCCTGCTTAGCAACTCTAAAGATTGCTCCCTCCATTTCTGAATACACATTACTCAGCTAAGCCACGGCGCTCATGTGGTCATAGCTGCCCTAATTGGAGACATTGTATTTATGAAAAGGCGTAAGTTTACACTATTATCCCTTTATGGTTTAGGTGGATTGGCTGCCAGCTGTACTACAGCACAAAAACAGCCCTCCAGCATTCCCAACGCCAATGCTGAAAAACCACTTAAAATATGGTGGCAGGAGGGATTTTATCCAGAAGAAATTGATGCGCTTAAGCGTGTTATTGACCAGTGGAAAGCTCAAAGCGATGTAGAGGTTGAGCTAAGCATTATTCCCCAGAAGGACATTTTAGCGTCCCTTGATCGGGCACTGGCCACGGGGGCCGATGATATTCCTGATATTTTCTATTCCGGCTCAGCTGATTTAACGACCATTCCTCGTTTGGCTTGGGATGGAGAGCTAGCGGATGTGTCTGACGTTATTCAACCGATTGAAAAATACTACACAAGTAATGTGTTGGATGGTGTTAACTACCAAAATAAAACAGCAGGCGCCCGCAGCTACTATGCTGTGCCACTTATGCAGTCTGCTATTCATATTCACTATTGGGAAGACCTATTAATTAATGCCGTTGGGGAACGTCGTACTACGATTCCTAAAGATTGGCGAGCTTTCTGGGATTTTTGGCAGACTGTTCATGCCACCCTCCAGACTAATCAGGGGAGTGATATTTATAGTGTGGGGATGCCCATGTCCCTGAGTCTGGATACCTACAATAATTTTGAGCAATTTCTAGAAGCTCACAATGTGGCTGTGCTGGATGAATCGGGTAACCTTGCGATCGCAAACGCCAATCGAGACGCCTTTGTCAACGCCATCGAAGACTACGCCCGCTTCTTTAAGAATGGGACAGTTCCCCCAGATGCCGTGGACTGGGATAACACCGGCAATAATGTGTCCCTATTGAGTCGCAAGAGCCTGATGACCGTGAACCATACCCTATCAGCCCCCGGTTCACAGCGTAGTGATGATACAACTTACTACGAAAAGCTCGCTACGGTTAAATGGCCAACCAAGCCAGATGGCAGCCCCATGCGCTACGTGATTGAAATTAAGCAGGCTGTCATTTTAGGCCGATCAACTCAACAAAAACTAGCCAAAGACTTTCTCGGTTTCCTCGCTCAGCCGCAAAATTTATCAGCCTATACCAAAGGTGCCCAGGGACGATATTTGCCCGTCATGCCTGAGCTATTTGACGATCCGTTCTGGAACGATAAGCGAGATACCCACATTTCTGTTGCCGTTGAGCAACTGCAAAATACACGACCGGCTTACCAGGCTTTGAACCCCGCCTATGGCGAAGTGGCTGCTCAGAATGTTTGGGGACAGATAATGAACAAAATAGCCCTGGGTGAATTGGATAGCAGCTCAGCCGCAGACGAAGCGATCGCCACCATTCAGACAATATTTGACGACTGGCAGTAGTGTACTCGAGTCTACTACAGGCCCACTGACAGCATGCGCATATTAATAAGGTGCCATCTCCATCAGTTAAACCTCTACCAAATAATAAGAACAGCGTGAATATTAGAAAAAAAAGCCTGCTACTGCGGCTGATAACACCCTTATCACTACTGTCTGCCGCCACCGTGTTGACAATTTCAGTCAGCACCTATTTTTCGGCCCGAGAAACCATTAAACAATCCCTGTTTGATCGCTTGAGTGTGGCCGCCACCCTCAAAGAACAAGAAATTGATCAGTGGTTTAAAGTGCAGCGCAGCGACATTCTGCTCCTAGCTCGTTTGCCAGAAGTTAAAACCCAGACAGCGGCCCTGGCCGATGCCAAGTTTAAGCAGGACGCCTATGAAAAGTTATCCCTATATTTGCAAGATATTATTTCAGCCAAACCTAATTTGGCCGAAGTCTCGATCTTGACGGAAGGGGGCATTGTTATATTTTCAACCAATAAAGCCCTAGAAAAGACCTATCAACCCTTAGGGGCAACAACCACCTACTTTGCAAGTGGGGCAGAGAAAATTGTGCCAACGCTTTACACATCACCCGTAACGGGCACAATTTCCATTACCTTTGCCACACCGATTTTAGATGGAGCTAAAAATCGCGTTGGTGTACTTTCGGTGACCCTAGATTTACAAGATGTGGACTCGCTAATTCGGGAGCGTACGGGCTTAGGTGATACCGGTACCACCTATCTGGTTGGTCAGTTAGAGCGCAGCAACACATTTATTGCCTCAGATAAAGACAATCAGTCAGTCGAAGACATCAATAGCTTTGCAATTGATGCGGCAACTGCTGGTCAAAACGGTTCTGGCCTCTCCCAATACTAAATAGACGAGCCGGTCATAGGAGTATATCGTTGGCTAGATGAGCATAGTCTGGCGCTGTTGGCTGAAATTAATCAGCAAGAAGCCTTTGCCCCAGCCCGGGCCCTGGCTAGAAACATCTTGCTCATTGGTTTTGGAGCAACAGGTCTGCTACTGTCAGGGATTTTTCTGTTATCCCGTCGCATTACCCAGCCGATTGCGGCCATTACAGAAGCCGCCATTCATCTTGAAAATGGACAGTTAGATCAGTCTATTCCCGTTGTTCGGCAGGATGAGATTGGTATCCTAGCTCAAACGTTTAACCGCATGGCTCAACAGCTTAAGGAGTCGTTTGCAGCCTTAGAAGAGAGCAATCAAGAGTTAGAGTTTCGAGTCAGCGAACGAACGGCTGAATTAGAAGAGGCTAAAGAAGCGGCTGAATCAGCTACGCGGACAAAAAGTGCGTTTTTAGCTAACATGAGCCACGAACTCCGCACACCGCTCAACAGCATTATTGGCTACAGCGAAATTCTTCAAGAAGAAGCTGAGCTATCAGGCGATGAGGACAGCATCCCCGATCTGCGAAAAATTCAGGGGTCTAGTCGGCACCTGTTAAACCTGATTAATAGTATTCTCGACCTGTCTAAAATTGAGGCTGGTCGCATGGAGCTGCAGCTAGCGCCCATGAGTATTATTGACCTAGCTCAGGATGTTATGGAAACGATTCATCCGGTTGCAGAGGCTAAGTTTAATACCGTTGTACTAGATAATGCAAGTACGGTTGACTCAATCGAAAGTGATTTCGATAAGCTGCGCCAGTGTCTGCTCAATTTGCTGAGTAATGCGAATAAGTTTACCCAGGAAGGTGAGCTGACGCTAACGATTAAGACCATTAGCTATCAAACTGAAAACTACCTTGAGTTCATCGTTACTGACACCGGCATTGGTATGGCGAAAGATCAGCTTGAAAAAATCTTCGAGGCCTTTACCCAAGCCGATACAGCATTAACCCGCCGCTATGGGGGGACCGGCTTAGGCTTGACGATAACCCGCGAATTTGTGCGGATGTTAGGGGGCACCATCTCTGCCCAAAGTGAGCTGGGCAAAGGCTCTGCCTTTACCATCTTAATTCCACAGGTGGTCCCTGCGGTTCAGCGCCAGCCAGTGGCTATTAAGGCTTAATGGATATGTTTTTGGGCTGTAGGGTTGAGGCTGTGATGGGTGTGGACAGGTTCTTCACCTTGTTCACGAGGCTGGCGAGTAAGGATTCGTAACTTTCCAAGGATTGCTCAAAGGAATAGTTTGCGATCGCAAACGCCCGTCCCTTTTTCCCCAGCTGTTCAACTCGAGCCGGATCGTTATAGAGGGTTTGAATCGCCTTAGCTAGGGCATTGGGCTTTTCTGGTTCTACCACCAGTCCACCACCACTGTCGCGTACCGCTTGGGCTGCAGCGCCACTACCGGGCACCGATGCCACAATGGGCCGACCACTCGCCATCAGCACCATCGTCTTAGACGGCATGTTAAAGCCCACCACGCTGGCTTTCTGCATAATCAGCGATACATCGGCCGCGGCCAGCATCGTTGGCAGCTCCTTTCGAGGTGCAAACGGCAAAAGGGTGACATTTTTAACCCCTAGCTCATCGCGCAGGTTCTGTAAGTCAACTAGCTGACGCTCTTCACCGACAATGACAAACTCGATTTCAGGAATATGCTGTAACGTGTCTGCGGCATGGATAATTGCCCTCACACCCTGGGTACGGGCAATATTGCCAGAATAAAGAACAACAAACTTATCCTGCAAATTGTGCTGCTGCCGGAAGCTATTTTCATGCTTAGGCAACGGTCGAATAAAATTCGTATCAACCCAGTTAGAAATACGCTTCAGTTTGCTGGCTGGAACCCCTTTGCTAACTAGATTTTTAGAGAAACTATCAGTAATGACAGCGATGCGCGTGGCGCTGGCATAGGCAAATTTCTCTAGTACCTCAAAGATTCGAATAGCCACCTTATTGTTAATTAAGCCGGTGCGCACAGCTGCTTCTGGCAGAATATCCTGCAGACTGAGCACAGTGGGACAGCCGTAAATCAACTTAAGCAGCGCTACGGGGACACAGGCAGGTAGCGACGGACTGGTGGACAAGATAACGTCAGGACGCCATCCCTTCAGCGCATGGAAAAAGCTGAGCAATGCAAAACTACCATCCAGTAGTACACGGGTAACGACGCCGGGGTTGGGATGAATAGCCACGTAGCAGCGCTGAATTTTAACCCCGTTACGCTCCTCCTCACAGAAAAATTGACCACGATAATCGGGATAGATCTTGCGCTGAGGGTAGTTTGGCATCGCCGTTACCACACGTACCTCATGCCCTTTGGTCACTAAGCCTTCTGCCAATTCGGTCATTAGGGGGGCAATACCGATGGGCTCAGGATGGTAGTTATATGAATAAATGAGTATACGCATGAAAATTGCTCTGACTACTGATGTCGTGGCCAACAAATAAGCAACAAGCGGGAGCGGGGCTAAAAACTTGATGACCAAAGCATGAAGCTAGAGAAATAGCCCCAATATGAAGTCCTACAAGCTGTCCAGCACGTCTTTCGCAAACGGTCTTATACAACTGCTACCTTGCAAATAGACGCAAGGTAATTCAAGAGTTCCCCAAACAGCATGGGTAAGGGGCAAAGATCTTGACTAAGAAATATTTGCTAGGAAAAACGTAAAGTAACTTTAACAAGTTGATTCAAAAACCAGCGTTTGCCAATAACAAAACGACTCAATTTCTGAATGCGGCAGAACTAGCCTGAATCTGAAGTATCGGAAAAAACATAACAGTGAAGGGCTTTCTAGCCGTTTGCCGAACTGCCAGCTATGGCCAGAAAAGCAATGGGTTTCACTACTACATGGCTCCAACAGCTTCAGAAACACTTTACGAAGTCACAAAACACTTCATAAAGCAGTCAAGATAGCTACGCTGAACAAGTGACTTGCTGCACATAACATCTAGTTTTCAGTATTTCCTGACGCTTACTACTTATTCTCCAGAAAACTCTTCCAACTAGATATCACACTCTCAGACTTTCACATGTGACACAGGAACACTACATCGATAACCACCTCTATGGTAAGGGGGCTAAAACGTTGAGACGCTTACCCTAAGACAATCTTTATGATATTTAGATGAAAGTCTCCAGGTAAATTGGTGAACTCTTTACAGAAATAGTTTGAATCTTACTTGACTAGACGAAAAATGTTCATCTCTAAAACAAGTTTCTAAGAAAAAAACTCACCTAGATAAACTAGTGATGAAATGCACTACTTAAGGATTGAAAATTTAATTAGGCCCTCCTTCTTGCCGTACAGGCGTTCCATGGAACGCCTCTGCAGAAGCAACTTTTGGATCCTATGCAATCCTTATCCCTAAGAGTTTTGACTTCTAACTTTAGAGAAACTTAAGTTTTTAGTAGGCCCGTGACGGGTCTCGTTCGGAGCGAATACGATCCTTGGCTCTGTTGGCACTACGCTTTAAGGCTTCCAGACGCTTCACGTAGCGATCCCGTTGTTTTTTCTTAGGGGTTTGCTCAATCAGGGTTTTAAGGGCACTCCCCAAACTCTTATAGGCATTGGGCAATGAGTAGCCAAAGCGAGTGGCCAGGGCAATGGCCTTTTCATCAGCGTCCATGGACTCCTTGAGGGTCTTTTCGGCGTTATTGCGCTTGTAGAGACGCCAACCAGAAATCCCACACAGCCCCATGGCTAACAGTAGCAGCAGTCCATCTTGCACCCACAGCTCACCGACAGCGCCACCCAAGCCGATGGCCAGAGCGGCCATTTCCCAGCCATCGCGGGGAATGGTGTCGTTCTGGACGCGGGCCACCTCATGCCAAAACAGCAGGTTGCGCTGGTCAATGGCCAGCTGCTCCCACTTGGGCAAATCAATCTGAACTTCAACTTGGTCCTTACCCAGCTCTTCAGACGTAATTAGTGGTGGACCCACATCCATGGCGGGTTCTACCGTGACCCAGCTTTGCAGTTCTGGGGGTAGCAGACTACGTAAACGACGCAGTTCGCCCATATCTGCTCTGGAGCTGTAGGTGGCGTAAGACATGCTGATGCTGGCTCGGAAACGCTACTGGAAAATGCTTATACTATAGCGGTCTTTAGGGGGGGATGGCGGCAAAGTTCTGGGGAGATTACCGTAATGGCATCCTCCAAAAGTCTGCAGCCTGCGTCCACTGACTCGATGCGGCACAGCTGTTCCCGCAGCTCAGCAGCTCCGTCAAAGCCCTTGGCATACCAGGCCATGTGCTTACGAGCCTGGCGAATCCCACTTTTGCCCTTGTACTCAGCCAGCATAGTTAGGTGTTCTTGGGCACAGCGAAGGCGTTCAACCACCGTTGGTGGAGTACGGCACTCACCGGTTTTGAGAAAATGATCAATTTCTCCCACTAAAAAGGGATAGCCCAGGGTGCCACGGGAGCACATGACGCCATCTGCCTGGGTGTGCTCCAAACATTCAATGGCGGCATCCACGGAAAAAATATCTCCGTTGGCAATGACGGGAATGGATAGGGCCTGTTTGACCTTTGCAATCCAGCTCCAGTCGGCGGTGCCGTTATACCCCTGGGAGCGGGTGCGTCCATGGAGTGTAAGCATTTGGGCCCCAGCGGTCTCGAGGCGTTGGGCAAAGTCCACGGCATTGATGTCATCTTCGGACCAGCCCAGTCGGGTTTTGGCAGTAACGGGTACGGAGACGGCGGCACTGACGGTTTCAATAATGCGAGCGGCGGTGTCGGGATCCCGCAGCAGCGACGAGCCACCGCCGTTTTTTGTGATTTTATTTACGGGACAGCCCATGTTGATATCGATGGTGTCCGCTCCTTGATCAACAGCCTTTTTAGCCGCTTCTGCTAAAAAATCGGGCCGCCGGTCAAATAGCTGAATGCTGATGGGACGCTCGTCAGGATCAACCTCCATGACCCGTGGTAGCTTACGCATGTGGTGGAGCTCGGCTGCACTCACCATTTCTGTGTACATCATCGACTGAGGGGCGTAGCGGCGCACGAGCCGACGGAAAACAAGATCGGTGACTCCAGACAGCGGCGACTGTAATACCCGACTGTGGACGGCGACGGTGCCGATGGCTAGGGGCGTGGCGAGACGGGTCGCTAGCTCAGGGGAGAGGGCGTGGTGAGGTAGAGTCTTTTGGGGCTGGGACGGTTGATCAAGATTTAAGGCGACTGACATAGGTTTTTGGCGCAGTGCCGTGGAGTCGGCGGGCTTATGTCTAGGATGCCACTAAACTCAGCCGCCCATACCTGTGAACTTGTGTAGGATGCCTATAGCTCAAAATCAAAACCTACAGTCGAGAACGTAACCAGGATGTTTCAAGGGGAAATTGCAGCGCTGAGTGCGGCGGGGCTATGGGCGTTTGCAACGCTGATGTTTGGTCGCTTGGGGAAGCAGCTATCACCGCTGGTGCTGAACTTGATTAAGGGGTCGATGGCGGTAGGGTTTATTGTGCTTACATTGGCGATCCGGCAACAGCTACTGGTGTCGTTGCCGATGGGGTCGGTATGGCTGCTGTTGATCAGTGGCGTTGTGGGCATTGGTTTGGGGGATACGGCCTACTTTGCCACGGTCAATGCGCTGGGAGCACGACAGGCGCTACTGCTAGAGATGCTGGCTCCGCCGATGGCGGCCGTGATGTCCCTGGTCTTTTTGCAAGAGCGGCTATCGGTGCTGGCCTGGTTGGGGATGGCATTAACCCTGGTGGGGATTGTTTGGGTGGTGAGTGAGCGGAGTCCTAGGACTGGCGCCGTATCTCAATCAAAGACAGGGCTGGCTAGGGGGATTAGCTTTGGCCTTGTGGCGGCCCTGGGACAGTCCATCGGCAGCGTGTTGTCGCGGGCCGCTTTGGCGGACACGGTAGTGGATCCGTTATGGAGTAGTTTGCTGCGGCTGTCGGCGGGGTTGATATGTATTGGTGGGTTATTGCTATGGCGGGTAAAATCCCAGCCGCTGGATAATCCAGCGATTTCAGGTCGGTTGTTAGGTGGGGTTGCGATCGCAGCCTTCTTTGGTACTTATCTCGCCATCTGGCTCCAGCAGATTGCCCTCAAATATTCCCCCGCCGGTATTGCCCAATCGTTGCTGGCCACCAGCCCTATCATGGTTTTGCCCATGGCCCTGGTCATCGGCGAGCGGGTGACGGTTCGAGCTGTGGGCGGAGCTAGCATTGCTCTGGGGGGCGTCTGGCTGTTGTTTAGGCGCTGATTAGTCGCTGGCCCTTCTAATCTGCTGCGACCCCCGCCCCTGAGCCAGCCACTAAAACAGGTTGACCGTATGACTTGGGCTTGTCTCCAACCGTAGCTCCACCATTGAGCATGCCCTGTAGGCTGGGCTCAAAAAAGGTGTAGGGGAAACGAGCGTCAGGGCGACTGACGTCATCTAATCGCTGCTGTAGTTCAGCCGGAATCTCAAAGTCCAGCGCTCCCAGGTTATCTTGCAGCTGATGTAGTTTGGTGGCACCGATAATCACCGAGGCAACGGCGGGGCGATTGACCACCCAGTTAAGCGCGACCTGGGCCATGGAACGGTTTAACTCATTGGCAACCTGCTCTAGCTCTGTGACAATGGCCCAGTTTTTCTCGGTGAACTTATCAAAGGCTGGGTTGCCGCTGTTGGCAAGCATGGCCAGTCGTCCTGTGCCTTCGCCGCTAGGCTTATATTTACCGGACAGTAGACCGCTGGCTAGGGGGGCCCACACCATCAGACTGGTGCCCAGGTTCTTGGCTAGGGCAGTATATTCAAACTCGATATTACGCTCG
>CALBPH010000515.1 GCA_937899365.1 uncultured Leptolyngbya sp. | reverse complement strand
AAGTCGCCGAGCAAGAGAAGCAGCGGGCTGAGCAAGAAAAGCAGCGGGCCGAGCAAGAAAAGCAGCGGGCCGATAAACTGGCTGCTCGGCTTAGAGAACTAGGTATCAACCCTGAAGAGCTTTAATGTCTAAACCGGGGCATGGTTGCTGACTACTGTTCCTGTAAGTCACCGACAATAGACTTCATGCCCTCTAATGTGGCCGGAATCGCCCGAGGGTCCATAAACATGACTTTGCTGCTGTCGCTAGCTCCGATGGTGCTGCCCACATCCAAGTAACCCTGGGCAAGCAAGAATTGCAAGGCTTCGCGGGCGGTGGGATCGCCCTTAAGTTTTTGAGTCAAGACCTGCATGGCTTCTGCCGTGGCCTGGGCTCGTAGCACCTGCTCTTGGCGGTCGGCCTGGGCCTTCATCACAATGGCTTTTTGTTCAGCTTCGGCGGCCAGGATGGCAGCTTTCTTGCGGGCTTCGGCGGCCAATATCTCAGACTCGGCCTTGCCCTGGGCTTCGTTAATGGATGATTCTCGCTCGCCTTCGGAGGTGAGTACGGCAGCGCGTTTGCGGCGTTCTGCTGCCATCTGTAGTTCCATGGAGTCTTGCACGGCTTTGGAGGGGACAATGTCGCGCAGTTCTACACGGGTGACTTTTACCCCCCAGGGATCGGTGGCCGTATCTAGCTCACGCAGCAATGTTTCGTTGATTTCAGCGCGGGCGGTAAAGGTTTCGTCCAGTTCTAGCTGGCCCATCTCGGCTCTAATTTGGGTCAGCACCAGGTTGACCATGGCGGCCTGGAGATTTTCGACCTTGTAATAAGCCTTTTCTAAATTGACGATGCGCCAATAAACGACGGCATCGACACTAATGGAGACATTGTCGCGGGTAATGCACTGCTGGGGAGCGACGTCGAGTACTTTTTCACGAATGGTTTGCTTGTAAACCACCTTGTCGACGAAGGGCAGGGTGAAATTCAACCCTGGCTGTAGCTTTTTCCCGTTATATCGACCCAGGCTTTCCACCAGGGCTTCGTCCCCTTGGTTCACAATGCGTACCGAACCAGCGGCAATGGAACCGCCAAAGGCCAACATGATCAACAGTGCAAATGGGTTCATGGTGTGTGAATTTCTAAATTAATTAAGGAATTAGTTAGGAATAGATGTGGAGGTGTTCCATGGAACGTCCCTACAAGAAATTGCGGTAACGCCTATAGGAGGGCACTTTCGGGCATAACGATGAGCGTGTTGCCTTCGCGACCGATGACAATGACGGTTTGATTGGTTGCGATCGCAACCTCCCGATCACTACAGCAGGCGGGCCATGAATTCCCCTCGTACATGACTCGGCCACTGCTGCCGGGCGGAATCGACGTAATGGTTTTAGCTTCTGTTGCATCCATCAGGGCCGGGGGCTGTCGGCGGGGCGAAAATCGGCGCAATGCCCAAAACATCATCAGTGACAGGACCATCCACAGGGCCACCTGCCAACTAAACGCAATCGGCAGCGCCATCACTAGCAAGCCGACGACAACCGCACTTACCCCCAGGGCCGACTCCAAAAAAGCCGTTGGAATCATTAACTCCATTACACAGAGTGCTACGCCAAGCAGAATCCAAAAAATCGCCAAGTTCATGGTCGTTTTACGTTTTAGCTATCTCAAGGGTATAGCAAATGTCTAATACCTAAGGATGTTACACAATTCCTCAATTGAGCTCTTTGCGACTACCATTAACCTAATCTTTTGCCCCTCGGGTTTTTTCGTCTGGGGGGATTGTGGCAATCCCGTTGGTGATATGACTCAAGTGGACTTCTACCCCTTTAAGAAATACGTTCTAGCCCTAGGGCCTGGGCGTGATGTTCCGCCTGGCCAAAGCGTTAACGACCGCTACTGGGTGCTGAGCCCCGGTGGCTGGCAAGACACCCAGGCCCCCGATCCACCCACCTACCCCGAGCAAATCACCCCGGCTGCTTTGCCATACCTAAAGGCATACCCCCATCAGCTCCACGTCCCCACGGTCTATGGTGAATGTAATCTGCCAGATGGTCCGGTGTTGCTACTCGACAATGCCCCCGTAGATCGCCATGGTCGGTTAATGCCCACCCTGGGGGCCGCTTGGGCCTCTGCTACACCGTTTCGCCAGGTTTACTGGTGCTGGCAGCTATTTAATCTGTGGCCCCATTTATTGGGGCTAAATATGGCCGCTAGCCTGACGGCTCCAGAAGCGATACATGTGGATGGCTGGCGCATTAGACTCAGCAATCTCATTCCCGGTCAGCCACCGTTGCGAGCCCTAGCGGATCTGATTGCTACCCTACTTCCTAAGGCCAATCCCCCGGTGGCTAACACCCTCACGCCGATTCTAGAGCAGTGCGGTGGTCTCCAACCCAACGTTGACTACATACTCGAGTGTCTTAACCGAGCGCTGCTTGCCCAGGCCATGGAAATTTCCCTGACCACCCAAGTGGCTGGCAGCACCAGCAGCGGTCAGCAACCCCAAAATGAAGATGCCTGTTACCCTAGCCAGGTGGAATTAGAGCGGGCCAGTACCGCCGATTTACCGAGTCTGCCGCGTATTGCCATTGTCTGCGACGGTGTGGGAGGCCATGCCGGGGGAGAAATTGCCAGCCAAATGGTGGTGCGATCGCTGCAGCTGCAGCTGCGGGGCCTACTGGCGGAAGTCGCTGAGCAAGAAGAACCCCTACCCCCCTATGTGGTAGAAGGCCAGATTGAAGCCGCTATTCGAGTGGCGAATAACCTGGTGGCGAGTCAAAATGACCGCCAGGGCCGGACTGAACGTCAACGCATGGGCACCACACTGGTGGCGGCGGTGATGATTCCCCAGCGAATACCCACACCTGAGGGCCACAGGGAAGTCAATGAGCTGTACGTTGCCCACGTGGGGGATAGCCGAGCCTATTGGATTACGCCCCAAGCCTGTCACCTTCTGACGATTGATGACGATGTGGCCGGTCGCGAAATCACCAATGGGCAAAGCTATCCTGCTGCTGCCCATGCCCGTGACGATGCCGGCGCGCTCACCCAGGCCCTAGGCACCCGCGAGGCCGATAGCCTTACTCCCCATATCGAGCGCTTCATTTTAGATGAAACCGGTATTTTGCTACTGTGCTCCGATGGTCTGAGCGATCACCAACAGGTAGAAACGTCTTGGGCCAATTACATTGGCCTGATTGTCAAAAATATTGTGCCCCTACCCACCGCCGTGGAGTCATGGGTAGAACTGGCCAACCAAAAGAACGGCCATGACAATATTGCTGTGGTGCTAATGAACTGTACGGTCGCCGGTGAGACGGTGATTGTTGAGGATGTTCCCCCATCGCCCCTAACGGCCCAACCGGGTCAGGGGAATGCCACAGAGCTAACGGCTGCATCTAAAGCTCTGCTGTATGGAGAAAGTGACGAACCGGCGGACGTGGGTGAACCTGTGGCCGCTGAGGGTAATCCGCGACGTCTGCAGGCATTGGTATTGGGCATTGTGCTGCTGATTGCGGTCAGTGTTGCTGGAGTGGCCGGGGTCCTGGTATGGCAAAATCTGCAGCCAGCCCCTGATGACACCCTCCACGACGCTCCTCTCACAGAGCCTTATTCCTATGGTGGAAATGGAGTTGGACGGGCAGGGACTTTATCAACTAAATGGTTGTTAAAGTCACTGCCTGGGGACTATCTTGTGAGAAAATAATCTTTGATGCACAGTCACTCCCATAGCAGCTGACGGATGTCTTTGGCAGTCATATTTCCAATGGGCTAATTCAGTCTGGGATATGTTTGGCCCTGGCTAACCTGACAACTGCTACGGAAGATGTGCAGACGATCAATTTTTGGATTAACGATGTCTATGAAAGCTGGCGATCGCGTACGGGTTTCCACACCTGTTGTTCTATTTCATCATCCTAAGCACCGTAATGAGCCTCACAATGCTGAAGGCATGGAAGGAACCGTCAAGGAAGTCTTAACTGACTGGAAGGGACGCCCCATTAGCCCAAACTTTCCAGTCGTCGTCGAGTTTCCCATTGACGGGGCGAAGAGGCCGTTTAAAGCCCATCTAGACAATACAGAGTTGGAAGTTATTTAGACCGTTCTGTAGATTGTCTTCCCCGGAACCAATTGAATAACGGAATGTCATTTTCCATTGCAGCCAGCTCAGCTTTATGTTGTGCGGCTGTTTCGTAATACCACTGGCAATAGGCTTCAAACTCTGCCCGGTGCCGCACCTCCTGGCTGAACTCATAGGTAATCTGCTGCCGTTCGATAGCTTCATGGGCAGTAGCTGGGGAGGGCTCAAAGGAAAGTTTGGGCATAGGATATTGGGTGGATTATAGCCAGCCCCTAAGACGATAAATGCCCAGGCCAATGTATTCCTTGAGGGCCCTGGTAAAAAAGTGGAGTGCCTCGGTATCGGGTAAGACGTTGAGAAACGTCGCAGAGGAAACTCCCTGCATCTCTGCTAGGGATTCTTGGGAAACCCAGTAGTCTGTCGGTGCTGCTGTTACATTAAACCCTTGCTTTTCAAAAATTGCCATGGACCTGGGCATGTGTATGGCCGATGTCACGAGCAAAATGTTGTTTATCTGCTTTTGCTGTAAGATTTTTGCTGTTTCTACCGCATTCTCATAGGTATTGAGCGATTGATTCTCTAGTACTATGGCTCGCTCTGGCACCCCCATGGCCTGGGCAATTTCGGCCATGTCTTTAGCTTCAGAGGTCAATGTGTCAGGATTTTCGGTTTCTGTGGCACTTTGACGGCCGTCTTTCCACGAAATTCGACCCCCGCTAAATAGGAGTAGTGGGGCGAAACCGTCTTGGTACAGTTTGACGCCGTACAACACCCGATCCCCGGCTTCTAAAACGTCGATCCAAGGGCGCGGCGGAGATTTGGGTCGGGTAGCACCGCCTAGGACAACAATGGCTTCGGCGGCTGGTATGGGCTCAGGGGGAATATATTGCCACTCTAGGGTTTTAACCAGGGTGGAGGCTATCAGAGGATTACTGCTGCAAAAGATAATGAGGAGAGCGGTTGCGATCGCAAACAAGGAGCGTCGAGGAAACTTCCACAGCCAAATTAGAGCCAGCCCCAATAGGATGCAAGACAATCCCAACGGATAGATAAATAGGGGTAGGAGCTTCGATAGAAAAAGAAACATATCTGTAAATCTGCAACGTCTACAGAACCATTAGCGCTGTCGTCGTCGCAAATGTCGCCGTTCGGTGGTGAAACGCCACTTGGGCAGCTGCAGTAAGGATGGACGTTTGCTGCCACCGCCTTCCTCTTTGGCCATGGGCTCTCCTCCGGGAGCACGCCACCACGCCGATACTAGACCACCGGCAAAACCACCCATGGCCCCAAATAAAATACTAGCCGTGACCGAATATCCCAATACGGCAAAAATTAGCAAGAAAACCAGCCACAGACGCAATGCCGCTGGCACAATCAAATCGGTCATATCGTTGATAACGGGTTGTTGTCCTTTGGGCGATCTCATGGCGGTTGCGAAAGATGGCTGAAGAGGCTATCGCCCATACTATACCGGTCATCGCCTAACGTGTACGTCCCAAACAAAAACAATACGAAAATCGAGCACTGGATTTATGCAATTCCAGTGCTCGAGCAAATTAAACGTCAGAATCAGGTCTACTGAGCTAAGAAGCTGATGTGGTAGACCTGATCCTTCCAAGGATGATTTTGTACTTCTTGCAGTACAACTGTGCCATTCCAAGGCATGTCGGTCACATTGAGATTTAATTCAACCTTTTTGCCTTTAGCCTTGCGCAGTAGGGCCTCAACCTCACGGGTATTGGCTTTGAGCGAGACAGAGTTGGTGCCATCGTGGCCATAGAGCACAGCGGGCATCGCACCTGAACGGCGTAACGCTCCTAGTTTCTCAGTATCAGCACGCTTGCTACAGTCGAGGGTCAGTTCCATTGCCATTGTCCAATCGATAAAAAATAAATTATTGTCTGTCAAACTTTTTTAGGCGGCCAACCATTGTAAATCGAGTTTGGTCTTGGCCACACGTTTTCCTGACGACAGTCTTGAAGCTATTTGCCGGGGGATGTCCTTATTATCCTAGCTTCTTCGGTCTCCAGGAGCGACCTAAGCCACTTTGAACGCACTGCCATTTTCATACAGCAACGCGCGCTTCGGTCCGTGTATCGGATCCTCCACAATAATGGTTTGGTCGCGGCTAGCGCCCAAGGACACGATGGCGATGGGGACTTCCATCAGCTTGGCCAAAAACTCAAGATAATCCAGGGCCTGCTTGGGCAGGTCTTCCAAACGACGGCAGTTAGCCGTTGATTGCTTCCAACCCGGCATCGTCTCATAGACGGGCTTACAGCGAGCAAATAGGCTAGCACTACCTGGTAAATCTTTGCAGCGTTCACCGTCTAGCTCATAAGCCACACAGACCTTGATTTCGTCCATTTCATCTAGAACGTCTAGTTTGGTGATGGCCAAACAGTCCAGACCGTTGATCCGCACGGCATAGCGCCCTACTACAGAATCAAACCAACCGCAGCGACGCTGCCGACCCGTAGTCGTACCAAACTCAGCCCCCCGCATACAGAGCGCGTTGCCCATTTCATCCATGAGTTCGGTTGGAAAAGGCCCTTCACCCACTCGGGTGGTATAGGCTTTGGCAACACCAATGACCCGGTCAACCGCCGTCGGACCAATACCAGAGCCAATGCAGGCTCCGCCCGCCACCGGATTAGACGATGTCACATAGGGATAGGTGCCATGGTCAAGGTCCAGCAACGTTCCTTGAGCCCCTTCAAACAAGACATTTTTACGCTTTTGCAGAGCGTTGTAAATGTGTAGGGAACTATCCACAACGTGGGGGCGCAGTCGCTCGGCATAGGCCTCGTACTCCTGAAAGACCTCATCTGGATCGAGGGGAGGCAGATTATAGAGCTTCTCTAAAACAATATTTTTGTAGCTAATTGTCCACTCTAGCTGCTCCCTAAAGGCTGTCAGATCCATCAGGTCGCAGACTCGAATCCCCGTACGCTCCGACTTATCAGCATAGGTGGGACCAATGCCACGTTTGGTGGTGCCAATTTTCTTTGTGCCCCGGCGTTCTTCGGCCGCCTGATCAATAAGCCGGTGATAGGGCATGGTGATATGGGCAGTCTCAGAAATGAAAAGATTTTTGCTGGAAACACCCAGCCCATCTAGCTTATCTAGCTCAGCAATCAGTTCTTTAGGATCGATTACTGTTCCATTACCAATCAAACATTCAGTTTCGCGGTACAAGATACCCGAGGGAATCAAGTGCAGCTTAAAGGTCTGATCTTTGACCACAACAGTGTGACCTGCATTCACACCGCCCTGGTAACGGACAACCACATCTGCTGACTTACTAAGCAAATCAGTGATTTTTCCTTTACCTTCATCGCCCCATTGGGCACCAATTACAATAACGTTTGCCAAGGGAATTTCGCGCGTTAGAGTTCAAACAAATCACAATTATGATTAGCCAAGGTGGCTAGTGTCAACAAATGCAACGTAAATCTCCTGGGCGAGACAGACTGAATTCTCTGTCTGAAACGGGGGGTAGCTGTCCGCAAAACGTTAACTAAAGTTTAAGCCTAGGCAGGTTTTGGGTACATTGCTAGGCAAAAAAACAAATCCTGCGGTAAAACTTACACTAATAGGCATTTCACACTTTCTTAATTTTTGTATCAACGGTTTAATTTAACGACGTATTCGACACGCGGCTATGGCCTCAGTGCATGGCTAATTTGTTAGCGAATACTTCGATAATGTTGGGCACTAATTTAGTGGCGCTGCTGATCCTCGGGGTGCTTTGACCTGCAAGGTCCTGCCCTATGGCATATCTGGCCGATCGGCTCATCCTCTAAATCAGCAACGGCAATTAATCAAATATCTTTCGTTAACCCACTTACACCTAGAGGCATCATGAGTCTTTATGCAGAACTCCACCGCCACCTGGGAGGCTCTGTCGTACCCAGAATCCTATGGCGCTATTTTCAAAGAAATCGTCCTGATTTGGCTGAGCGGTTCGCAGACTATCCAGAATTTGAGCGGTTTTATACTCACCCTAAGGATTCTTTAGAAGAGTACCTGGAGCTCCACACCCTGGTTGAGAGTGTGCAGACCCGAGAAGCATTGCCCTACTTTATCTATCGTTTAATCCGTGGGGCCTATATTTTTGAGAACCTGGCCTATCTGGAGCTGAGGTATACGCCGTTTTATCGGACGCCCCACAGCCTGGGTGAGCGAGAGCGGACGGACATGATGGCCGAGATCGTAGAGATTGTTGGACGCGCCAGCGCCCAGACGGAGTACCCCGTGGTGACGCGGCAAATTCTGTGTATGCACTCTCGTCTGCCCTATGAGATTAACCGGGCCACCGTTGAATTGGCAGCCCAGTATCCCGATTATGTGTGCGCCGTGGATATTGCCGGGGGCGACGCCGCCTATCGCGAAAAGCTCGATGAGATCATCCAGCTGTATCGCTACGCCCAGTCCCTGGGGGTGAAAACGACAGGGCATCTGTATGAGACTTCCAATGGTTGTTATCCAGAGCTGCTGCCCTATCTGATGCGGATTGGTCACGGTATCCAGATTCCGTTGCACTATCCGGAGCTTTTAAAGGATGTGGCTGCGCGGGGTCAATGTTTGGAAGTGTGCCCAACCACATACTTGCAAACCGGCACCCTGGATGAGATCAGCCAGCTTAAGGAGGTGTTTAGTCGCTGTATTGATGCCGGTGTTGGTATTGCCATTTGCACGGACAACGCTGGGTTGCACAATGTGCGTTTGCCCTTTGAGTATGAAAATCTGCTGACCCAAGATGTGATTGGTTTTGATGGTCTGCGGGCGTGTCAAGAAGCCGCGTTTCGCCATGCCTTTGCCTGGCCCCATCGGCAGCAGCCCGCATCGATGCTATCGGATATGCTGCGCAGTCCGGAAGTGGTGAGGTAAGCGGGGTAGGAACGTTTGTGGTTAAGGTCCACACCCGACCCAAGATCTTCGCCTGTTTTGGCATCAAAACTTTCTGCTAAAGCAGGCGGACGATCCTAGATAATGGGTAGGCTTTATTTGACTTTAAGAAAATCACACCTTCCCTAGATTTATGCGTACCTTATATTGCGGCCAGCTGCGGGCCAACCATATTGATAAGGCTGTCACCCTATATGGTTGGGTTGATCGACGCCGGGATCATGGAGGTGTGATCTTTTTGGATTTGCGCGATCGCAACGGGGTGGTGCAAATTGTCAGCGATCCTGAACGTACGCCCGCGTCGTATCCGGTTGCGGATCAGGTGCGTAATGAATATGTGGTGAAAATTGAGGGACGGGTGAGTAAGCGACCGCCCGAATCGCTTAACCCTAACCTACCCACCGGAGAGGTGGAGATTTATGCCGATAGCATTGAGCTTTTAAGTGCCGTGCGCACCCAGCTGCCGTTTCAGATTTCAACGGCGGAAGAAGAAAACGTGCGTGAAGAGCTGCGATTAAAGTATCGCTACTTAGATTTGCGTCGGGAACGTATGGCTCGCAACATTCGCCTGCGCCACGATGTGATGAAGGCTATCCGTCGCTTTTTGGAAGACCAAGAAGACTTTATTGAGGTGGAAACGCCGATTTTGACCCGGTCTACGCCGGAGGGGGCGCGGGACTATGTGCTGCCATCGCGGGTAAACCCAAGCGAGTGGTACGCGCTGCCCCAGTCACCCCAGCTGTTTAAGCAAATGCTGATGGTGGCGGGTATGGACCGCTATTACCAAATTGCCCGTTGCTTCCGTGATGAGGACTTGCGGGCCGACCGCCAGCCGGAATTTACCCAGCTGGATATGGAAATGAGCTTTATGGATCAAGATGAGATCCTGGCGCTTAATGAAAGCCTGGTGGCCCATATTTTCAAAGTGGTAAAAGGTATTGATCTACCGTTGCCCTTACCCCGGATGACCTATGCCGATGCCATGGCTCGCTACGGCAGTGATAAACCCGATACCCGTTATGGCTTAGAGCTGGTAGACGTGTCCGATATTGTCAAGGATTCAGGGTTTAAGGTGTTCTCCGGAGCTGTCAAGTCTGGTGGTCAGGTGAAGGTGCTGCCCATCCCAGGGGGCAATGATGCCATTTCTAACGTGCGCATTAAGCCCGGCGGTGATGTGTTTAAGGTGGCTACCGATGCGGGGGCAAAAGGTCTGGCCTATATTCGGGTTCGTGAGGGTGGTGAGATCGATACCATTGGGGCGATCAAGGACAACCTCAGCGATGAGCAAAAGCAGATTTTGCTGGAGCGCACCGGCGCTGAGGCGGGACACCTGTTGTTGTTTGGTGCCGGGCCGACTGCCACGGTGAATGCGGCGTTAGATAAGGTGCGTCAGGCCGTGGCGGCTGAGCAAGGCCTGATTGATAAGGACAAGCTCAACTTTCTGTGGGTGACGGACTTTCCCATGTTTGAGTGGAATGCCGATGAAGATCGCTACGAAGCATTGCACCACCCGTTTACTGCCCCTAACCCTGAGGATATTGACGACCTGACGACCGCCCGTGCAGTCGCCTATGACCTGGTACTTAACGGCTATGAAATCGGTGGTGGTAGCCTGCGGATCTATCAGCCCGATGTGCAGGCCAAGGTATTTGAAAAGATTGGTCTGAGTGATGAAGAAGCCCGAGATAAGTTTGGCTTCTTTATGGATGCGTTTGACTTTGGTGCTCCACCCCATGGCGGTATTGCCTACGGTCTAGACCGGTTGGTGATGCTGATGGCTGAGGAGACCTCAATTCGAGATGCGATCGCATTTCCCAAAACCCAGCAGGCCCGCTGCTTGCTCACCCAGGCCCCATCCGGTATTGATCAGCGCCAGCTCAAGGAATTGCAGGTGAAATCCACCTACAAGCCTAAAAAGAAGGAAGACGACTAGGTCAGGGGCGCATGACCCTCCCGTCCAAAATCGCTCAAAAATCTACATTTAACTCTCCAAAAACCTGCGCTACGATCATAGTGATGACCCCAAACAGTTGCTATATATGGTCGTAGTGGTGTTTTTGATTTTGGTGGGCTTACTGCCACCGGCCCTGTCGCTATGGGCGACCTATCGAGCCGAGCGCCGCGTTGTTGAGCGTTTTGACCTGGCGATGGAAGCGGGACAGTACGGTGCCATTAACCCTTGGCGACTGCGTGATCCAGATGAGCATTATGTCGACGGCATTGGTTTGGTGATTGGTGACATTACCTGCCAGCTGAATGCCCGCTCTCCCCACATTCGCTGTGCGGTAAATCCCTCAGGGCCATGCCAAGACTGTCGCGCCTACGAAGGCCGCACCTACGAGCTGCCCTAAGCTACCGGGTCTGCAACTGCCTCAGCTCTGTCCCCTGGCTCTGCCATGGTTGCTCCAGAGGAGATCTCATTCATGCTGGAGATAGGGTTGCCAGAGCGTTTGGCGGCGGCGTTAACGATGCCTAGAAACAGCGGGTGGGGCGCATTGGGGCGAGACTGAAACTCTGGGTGGAACTGACTGGCGATAAAGAACGGATGATCGGGCATTTCGACAATCTCCACCAGCCGTCCGTCTGGGGAGGTGCCGCTCACCACATAGCCAGTTTCTAAAAACAGATTGCGATAGGCATTATTAAACTCGTAGCGATGGCGATGGCGTTCGTAGATGACCGGCTGGTCGTAAAGCTGGCTTGCCAGGGTGCCGGGCTCTAGCCGACAGGCATAGAGTCCTAGGCGCATGGTGCCACCTCGGTCCACAACATCCTGCTGTTCTGGCAGCAGGTTGATTACCGGGTTTTCACTGTCAGCATCAATTTCAGAACTGTTGGCCCCGGCTAAGTTAGCTACATTGCGGGCCCATTCCACCACGGCGCACTGCATTCCTAAACATAGGCCCAAGAATGGAATACCTTGCTCTTTAATGTATTGAATTGTTCGGATTTTTCCATCAATACCTCGGGTGCCAAAGCCGCCCGGCACCACAATGCCGTGTACGCCCTCTAGATGCTTGGCTGGGTCATCGGCTTCAATGTCTTCTGAGCTAATCCAGCGAATGCTTACCTCAGCATGGATTGCGATCGCAGCATGTCTCAAGGCCTCCACCACCGATAAATAGGCATCATTTAAGCTGACATACTTACCCACAATGGCAATATCCAAGGTTTGGGTGGGGGTATAGAGCCGCTCCACCAGGGTGGACCAGGCACTTAAATCGGGGGTGCGCGGTTCTAGCTTGAGTAGACGAATGGCCTGCTCTGCCAGACCTTCTTGCTCCATCAACAGAGGAACTTCATAGATACTAGGGGCATCGCTGGCGGCGATCACACAGGCTTCGGGCACATCACAAAAGTCTGACACCTTGGCTTTAATATGCTCGGGGATGGGCTGGGCGCAGCGACACACCAGCAGATCGGGCTGGAGCCCGATGGAGCGCAGTTCTTTGACCGAGTGCTGGGTGGGCTTGGTTTTGATTTCACCTGCGGCCGGCAGATAGGGAATTAGGGTGACATGCATGTAGATGACATTTTCGCGGCCCACATCTTTGCGAAACTGACGGATCGCTTCTAGAAACGGCAGTCCTTCGATATCACCCACCGTGCCGCCAATTTCGACGATCACCACATCGGGGCTGCGGTTTTGGGCCACTCGCCGAATGCGCTCTTTAATTTCATTGGTGACATGGGGGATCACCTGTACCGTACGCCCGTCGTATTCACCGCGTCGCTCTTTGTTAATCACGGCCTGGTAAATCGAGCCGGTGGTCACGCTGTTGAGACGCGACATGGAGGTGTCGGTAAAGCGCTCATAATGACCCAGGTCGAGATCGGTTTCTGCCCCATCTTCGGTGACAAATACTTCACCATGCTGAAACGGACTCATGGTGCCGGGGTCAACGTTAATGTAGGGGTCTAGCTTGAGGATAGAGACCGAATAGTCGCGGGACTTGAGCAGACGGCCTAAACTCGCCGCTACGATGCCCTTACCAATACTAGAAACGACACCACCCGTGACAAATACAAACTTAGTCATAATGCGATCGCAAAGCGAGTATTAAACCACACCCCAACCTAAGACTGTCGATTTTCTCGTAGAAAATTACAGCTTCTAAAGCTTGGCGCTAATTGAACCCATTAATTGTGCCACAGGGTTAGAAAGGCGGATTATTATCTTAGGCAGCAATTCTATACGCACTATTTGATCGGTTTATTCATCCAATTGTGCCGTCCATAGTGTCTGTTCTCTAAAGCTTTTAGCGGTTCCTATGGCTTGAACTGGTGGCTTAAACCATGTGCGCAAAGCTATATAATCTCGCCCGTAGGTTGAATAGAGGTAAGACCATGGCAAATCGATGGGGCATGCGGGCATGTGGGCTAGGGGTAATCGTGCCAGCACTGCAGTTCACCATAGTGCAACCGGCCATGGCCCAAGATTCGCTATTTGTTGCCTATCCGCCGGCAAACCACACCACCGTGTCCGATCGGATTTTTTTTATTGGCACCGCCAACCCCGGCAGTGACGTTTTACTCAACGGCAACCCAATTGCTGAGCGCAGTCCCGCTGGCCATTTTGCTCCCACGTTACCTCTGGCCATTGGTAATAACCGCGTTACCATCACCCAAGGGAGCGAAAGCCTAACTTTTAACATCACCCGCAACTCCCTAGCGCCCCCCCGGCGAAAAGGCATTGCCGTTGCCGAGGGCACCCTAGCACCCGG
>CALBPH010000514.1 GCA_937899365.1 uncultured Leptolyngbya sp. | reverse complement strand
CGCAACGCCGAGCGAGGGTGTGCGTGCGGTGAGGCTACTAAATTTGTGTATGTGGTTTGGATGGTAAACTGACGCAGCCTGGGGCCTTCTGCTCTCAGACCATGGCGTTTGGTGGGAATCCTGTGAGTTTTTTGAACCGGAAGCAGTCTGTTATTCAAGCTTGGGTGCTGCCCGTTGCCACCATTACGCTGTTTCTGTGTCTCAAATTTTTATTTATTAGGAATATGGGGGCGGTGAATGAACAACATCATTTACCGCTGGCTCGTCATTTTGTAGATCCTAGCTGGCTGGCGGGGGATATCTATTACAGCGAGCCCCCTGGCTATCGGCTACTGTTTCAGCTGATATTTGGGCCATTAACTACTGCGGTCGGTTTTTTGGCCACCTCTATTATTGGGCGTATTTTGGGCTATCTTAGCCTCGCTATCGGGCTTTGGACCCTAGCTCGTAGTTTAGGGGCATACGTTTGCTGACGTTACTGCTGGCCATTGGGCTACTGGTTTATGTGCGTCGCCCCCAGGGGGTCATGGCTGGGGAGTGGCTGATGGGCAGCATTGAGCCCAAAATTTTTGCCTATAGTGCTATTTTTCTAGCCCTATCAGCTTTTATGGCCGGTCGCTATCTGTGGATGACGGCATGGCTGGGGATAGCGGCATCATTCCATGCTTTGGTAGGCGGGTGGAGCTCGCTGGCGATGCTGATGTTGTTATTGTGGCGACGGCGAGAGGTGGTTTTAGACGGTCGGCGATGGTTAGCTTCGAGCTGTCTTAACGGAGGCTTATAACAGGCTGGACACCGCTCAGATTAGAGAGCTCATGGACAGGTATCAAAGCCGCTATGTGGTCACAAATGCCAGTCAGACACTGGCGCTACCCGTGCTGCATGAGAACGCCCGATACCGGGTATATGGCCGTTAACCCTGACTAACCGAGACTATTAAAACTCATAGCGAGCCCCCAACTGCAAGGAGTGCACCAACAGCGTATCGGCATCAATCTCGGCGTTAAAAGCGTCAAAGTGATGGCCAGGAATGCCATGTAAGCGATAGCCCAGAAAAGCACTGGCCTGTTCGCTAATTTCGTAAGCAACACCGGCTTTTACCTGAAAAACAAAGCTGGCCCCCGTGTCATCTAGCTCTAATGCCCCAATGCCAGGAATATTCGCCTCGACATCATCCGCCGTTAGCGTGGCTACCCCCACACCACCGCCAATATAGGGGCTAAACCGGCTCTTAGTCGGAATATCATAGTAACCATTCACCATAAACTGAGCAGATTCGATGTTGCCATCCAAAGGAACTTCAGCCAAATCATTGACTGTTACACCCTCCACATTGTTGTTGGTATAGGCCACTTCCAACTCAACACGAGCAACATCAAAGCAGAAACCCACTGCACCATTGATGCCAAACCCCGCATCGGTATCCAAAGAGATATCGATCGGAATATTAGCTACCAGGGCCGGACCGCCCGGAAACAAAGGTGCCGTTGTAATTGGCACAGTCCCGTCTGACTCAATATCCACAGGGTAGCCAAATACCAAACTTGGCCCCAAAGAAGCATACCAGCCGTTCTCGTTAGTGTCTTGGACCGGTGCTTGCACTATTAACAGTTCTGAACCGTCGTCTAGAATCTGAGATTCAGCGGTCTGAGCTAAAGCAGGTGTGGCCATGCCTGCGAAGAAAGTCGCCACCATCGCTGAATTAAAAAACAATCTCTTTACGCTGTACATATCAATTTCTGCCTATAAATGGATGGTCCGCAGTATGACACGTCCGTCGTATTAGACAGCAAGGGTTTGATTGAAATATGCGCAAAATTTCTGAGATACCGTGGGCAAAGTTACGTAACTTCTAAGAAATCTCATTGTTGGCTGTAATATCGCATATGCCTGAGAGAAAACAACCCAACAGAAACAATCAAGATCGTAGCTCTCAGGTATGCCACAATCTTGATTGTCCCACAGCTTAAAAACAGCCTATAAACTGACGCAGTGACGTCTAGTGAGCTTAGCCCAACAGCAGGGTTTTGCTTCTCGCAACAATAGCTTCTGTTGTCAGCCCGTTAAAGGCCATGAGTTTGGCAGCGCTAGCTGTGGTTTCGCCACGCTTCCAGGCCATTACATCGCGGGGGGAGGTGCTGCGCAACATCACAGGTTCCAGCATGGCACTTGACCCACCCGTTATACCCATCAGAGCATCTCCATCAAAGAGGGTGGCAAATGCGGCGTCGCTCAAGAACGTATCATCTCCATCACGACAGTTTTCCCAAGCCACATCACTTGAGCGATAGAGCCGTCGAGGGCTGACAATAGCAACAATCTTAGAGCCAATACCGGCCTGGGCCAGCGCGGCCGTGGCTTCGAACACTGGCAAGAGCATCATGTCGCCAACCACTGCAAAGACAACGGTCTTCTCGCCGGGGGTTTCTTGCAGGGTAATCGTGCCAGTTTCTAGGGCCTCTCGGGTCTGGACCAGGGTTGTCCGCACGGGTAAAGGAGACTTACTGGCGGTAATGGTAATCCCTTTATTGTTGGTGCCAACTGCCCAGTCGTAACAGGCTTGAATACTGTTGGCGTCTACAGGGAAAAGAGGAAATACGTTACCGTTGCGCATCATGGCGGCAAAGTAATTCTCAATCTCGGGACGCTGATGGGTCCAGCCGTTGCGCCCCTGCTCTAGGGCCCCGGCAGTAAAGAGACAAATGGTGGAGGGTGTGGAGCGACGTAACTCCGCCATTGCTTGGGTCACGGTTTGCCAAATGGGTAGACCATTAATGGCAAAAGACTCGTAGGAGCACCACAGGCTGCGTCCACCAAACAGGGCCTGGGCAGCTGCCATACCAGCACAGGCATCTTCGCTGAGGGGTTCGTATACCTGACCGGTTGGCCCCTGGAAGTACAGGTCGTCTGTGGTGGGGTGAACAATCTTGAGGGCCTGGTTAATGTTGCTGATACCGGAGGCGGCGTTGCCATCGGCATTGGTGACCACAAAGGTGGAGTCTTGCTGCCCCACGTGTCCCACCAGTAGGCCCATGGCGGTGGTGGCTATTTGCTTATCGCCATCCAATGGAAATTCATTTAAGGGTAGCTGTCCCAAATCTGCCAGCGGCAGTTCTGACTCGGTAACGGCGGTTTTAACATTAGGGCCACCGTTGGAACGCTCAAAGTTTGTCCGCACTAAGTCCCAACCAGCGGCAGGTAGCGCCCGGGCCTGAAGGGCGGCAGCAATGTAGTCTTTTTCGAGGCTATCGCCGGGGTAAAGATTGTGGGATTTAGCGCCGCGTTTATGCACGCCAGCGCCCTTGAGTTGCTTGACAATGAGGACAGTCAGGGTGCCAGAAAGTGCCTGTTTGGCCGCTCTATCAGTGGCTTCCAGTAGGGCCTGGGTAAAGGCCATGCGCTGCTTAAGGGAGAATGCGGTGCTGTCTACATAGGCACCGGGCTGGTCAGCGTCATCATACTCTTTGGCATCTAGCAAAATCACGTCTGTAAAGCCATTGCCGTGCCAGTAGGCCACCATGGCTTCGTTAGACTGGGTGGACACCATACTGTGGTGCTCTTGGGAAAAGCCATTCCACACCAAGATAGGTAGGAAGTTAGTGGACTGGGGATAGGCCGTGGTAAAGTGCCCCATGCTGCTTATAATGTAGGGCTCTCCTAAACCACCATCACCAATGGTTACCGGGAATAGGGTGTTGGGGTGAAGCTTGGCACCGGCCATGGCAAAGTGCTGCCCCTGCCCCAGGGGACCGGCCGGGTTGAGCAATCCTGGAATTTGACCGGAAAGGTGTCCAAGTAAACCGTCGGTTTCACGGAAGCGATCGCAAAGCTGATTGACGGTGCCAATCCCCATAGCCTCTAGGGAACGGTCTAGAAAAACCGTACTGTAAAAGCCAGGGGCGTGGTGCCCCACTTCAGTAATCAAGTTCTTATGACCCAGCATCACCAGGGCCGCAATGCCGTCGGCAATGCTGGCAAATCCGCCGGGGTGACCAGACTGTTTACTGGCGGTCATTTGCAGGGTCAAATACCGCAGAGCGTCAGCCGCCAGGATAGTTTGATAGACCGCTTTAGGATCCGTTGGAGATGCGATCGCACGCGCCCCCTCACCAATCGCAGCCCCATCTAAGTAAGCCGCCACCTCAGCAGGGGTCTCACCAAAATATTGAATACCGTCACAGAATGCCGGAGTGGCGTATGCAGTTACAGGCATGGACCTTGGACCCCTGAACTAGATCTCTGCAGCAACTAATTAACAGTGAGCCACACGGCCCTACAGACTTCAAGATCATAGCTTATTTTCAATAGTAGAACCATTGATCATAGATAAAAGCAGCGATTAAATCAGGCAATTAGCCCCTTATCTGTGTGCAGACACCTAACGCCGTAGCAACTATCTCAAAATGTCTGTCTCGAAATGCCTGTCTCGGAATGTCTGCCTCGAAATATCGGTGTCCGGGCGTGAAGCATGGACTATAGCCGTTGCCCATTGTAGGAAATACATCGCTCTAACTTGATCGATACCGTTTGCTACATCTAAGGATTTTTTAGGTTAAAACCTCTCGAAAATCCGCAACGATGAAAACACCACAATGAACCCGTTGATCGAACAACCCATGCTCTATCGTATCCCCATCATTACCGCCGTCGTGGCAGCAGTGCTTACCCTAGGCGGAGATCTAGCCGCCCAGGCTGCCCCCTGCCAGGCCTATACGGTTGAGCGTCCTAATACTCCCTACGGGTACGAAGAGATCAACAACTGCCCTAATCTTTCAGGAGAGTTTTCTAACACGAACTGGCGTGTCTCTCTCCAGAAATGGGAGCCCGCAGCCTACCTATATCGAGGCTTCAACCGTCAGACATCTGACCAGATTCAGCTCATTGACTTTGACGTAGTCGGCACCACAGATCGGCCTCAATACCGCTTTCACAATGGTGATACAACCTACACCGTCAGTTTTCAAACCGCTGACCCAGATACTATTCGGCTACAGGTCTATCAGCTAGACCAGCTGGTGGTGAATGAGCTGCTATATCGATAAGACAACAGTCAATAACAACTATTTTTAGGAATCGCTAAACCGCGTTACCAGCATCTTCTCTATCAGGTCATCGGCTACAGTCTGTTGTTTATGGTTAACCCAGCTAGCAAAACGTTGGGCTATGGGTAACAAAACAGCAAACGGACTGGTGAACCCGGAAAAGATATGCAGCCCCTCAACGCCAGGGAGAGGGCCAATGAGCGGCAATCCATCGCGGCTAAAGGTCACTAAACAATGTCGCCACTGACCAGGCACATTGGCCAGACATGGCATCTGGGGCACACTCCCCTGGCGAATCACCGCTTCACTCTGGACAGCGGCAATGGCATCTGTGCCCAAATCTGTCCGAAATCGACTGACCTGGCCCACATAGGTGGAACCATCTAAAAACCGAATCACCCCTGCATCCAAAACTGGCGGTGCAATTTTGTGGGGTGGTCCATCCCACAGACTGTCGGTAGCCGGATCGCTAGCCGCAGCTTCAGCCGCAAAGCGAGTTGCAACACCGGGCATAATCAGCGCTCTCAACGGCTGGTCAACCTCAGGTAACGCCACGATTTCAGCATGGGTATGATAGAGCGGCACAGATAGCCGAGCATTCCTTAGCATTGTGCGGCTGTAGCCCCCAGCCGCAACCACCACATTGCCCGCGGCGTAGGCCTGGGTGGCGGTCATCATTCCAGTCACCCGATTGTTAACTCGCACCAGTCCGGTGACGGTGGCAAACAACTGCTGTCCCCCCAGACGTCGAACGGCTTGGTTAACGCCTTCTATTGTTTTGATCGGATTGACATGGCCATGGCGAACGGTAAAGGCGCCGCCAATGGCGTCAACGTTTAGCTGAGGTTCAAGCTCATGGGCCTCTTGGGGGGAAATTAGCTGGGGTGCGATCGCAAACCGACCATACTGCCCCACCAAATTTGCCCCATCCACCTCAGGGGGAAAGGTCAGCAACAGATCTAACTCCCTAAACTCAGTTGCTGCACCCAGCTCATCCGACAGCTGTCGATGCCGCTCAATTCCCAACCGGCACAGCTCCCGAGTGATGGCGTCAGTCCCTGACCAATAGGCAATCCCACCATAGCTACAACGGGTAGCACTGTTGGGGTCACCATCATCCACCAGCAGCACCGCTAACCCCAAGCGCGCCAGCTCATAGCTCAAGGCCGCCCCCGCCAAGCCATTGCCAATTACAATCCAGTCAAATGTCTCCATCCACCCCGCCTCTGGTAATTGAGCCAACCCGCCCGTTGACATGACAATGCCCGCCAGTCAGTCACCTAAAGATGATTACTAGCGGGCACAACCAATAGCCTGTCATTTACTACACCGCACAACCAAACAGACTATCCAAATAGAGACTATTCACATGGGGTTTGTTCACCCCATTCTGCAAGAGAAACAACGAGAGTGCAGCCTGCATCATCCGCTCTTGGCTCCATAGCTCATGGGCTTCCAAATAGTCTTGAATAGACAAATGCAAGTCTTCGGGAATCTCTACCATAAGGCTGACAGTAACTGGAACTGTAACTGGATTCATAAGATCTAAAGCTCCTCAAGACAAAAACACCACAACCTAGCGCCTAGGCATCACCCCTGCTCAACCAATCATTTCCAACTGATAGCAGCACCCCGAACTCACACAGTAGGTAAAAACTACTAGGACATTTGATTGAGTGGAGCTTTATTGTGCAGGAGGCGTTAAAAATTGGCAACGCCCCAATTCTTTAGGTTTTCCTAATAGCTTTTTTCGCATCACGCAGCCAAAAGGCTTAAGCCGATGTTTTGTTTACATTGCGTTACAAGACCTAGCACTGGAGGATACAGAAGATGTTTTCCTCAGAAGCACTATACTGACTAAGTCTTGGTTACGGCCTGGGGAAAACTCTACAGAGAGTGTGGAAAAGCTGAGGAAAACCCTGGGAAAACCACACCTAATTATTAAGAAATGTGTATTTCATCCATCAGATCGTCTTCACATATTTCTCTAATGGCGATAAATGCTTTGGGGCAAGGGTTTCAAGCTAATTATACTGTCGTCCGTAAATCCGCCGAGGCGATAAGTTTGCAGCCCTGGCAGCGTCATTATGGGGCCATGTTTTCTGTATAAAAAAGCGTTGCCGATTCTCGGGATGACGTTATCAGCAAGGGACTGTCCTACGGCAGGTCTAACCGAACGGTTCATCATCTAACCCGTCACTGAAGGTTCCTTAAGGGGTTTGTGAAACGATCTGAGGGGCTGTGGTGACAGAGGTCACAGAATTGCCGATTAGGAGCAACCCGGTTAGCTGCACAACGACAGCAACCATGCTGATGCCGAGGAGCCAGACAATAAAACAGCCCCTACCAATGGCAGAGGCTGTAGATACGATATGAGCATAGTTGCAGAGAACAACATGAGCTCAAAAAATAAAAAATGACAAGGAGAGAAAACTCTCCCCTAGGCTCACTATCATTTATCTGTTAAACGGTGCAGCCAAATAAACTATCCAAATAGAGACTATTTACACGGGGTTGATTGACACCATTTTGCATTAGAAAGAGAGAAAGCGCGGCCTGCATCATCCGCTCCTGACTCCAAAGTTCATGGGTCGTTAAATAATCTTGAATCGACAAATGCAACTCTTCAGGAATTTCTACCATGAGGCTGACAGTAGATGAAGCTGTGGTAACTGAGGTCATAACGTTAACGATGCTTTGAATTATGAACACCAAAATCTAGGGCCCAGTCTGCTAGTGCTTGCCTTATGGCTGCTACAAACGGGTTAGCAGCATCGGGAACACAGAGCAAAGAAGAGACTTTACTAGGTCACCTGGTTCAGTGGAGCTCCATTGTGCAGGAGGGAATAGCAATTAGCAATGCCTACTTTTCTTTAGATTTTTCTAATTAGAATTTTGACCTCACGAGACCAAGAGGGTTAAGACAGCATTTTCGTTACATATCGTTACAATTCAAGCTTGCTCCCCAGGCTGCCTAGTTTTCCACAGACGGCCTGGATCCCCAGGTTCTTGGTAGCCAAGCTGGGGAAAACCAAACCAAGCTGGGGAAAACCTGAGGAAAGACCTGGGGAAAACGCTTTTAATTGTAACGATATGTAAAATGGTGATTTCACGTAGATTCTATCTCTCTCATCAAAAGGGTTGCATAGCCTAGACAGCCTGATATCAGGCTCTTTCAAAGGATAATAATCCCTTAAACAGACCTTAAGCGTTGAGTTGTTGGACAGGAAAAATCGTTGAGCAGAGTTTATGGCACTCCACGTGTCTCACGGTGGCAAGAATTTTAGCCTGTTGTTCTCTTCGCGATTAGCCGCCGCTGTCAGTGCGTGAGACAAGGTGGAGATCGGGTAATGCTTAAGGCAAATCCAGTCTCATACATCTATGTGCGATCGCAACCATCACGAACAGTCCCCGAGAGACCTACTTAAATCATCACGCCATCGCCCGAAAAACTTCTACCTAAAAACGCCCTAGGGATGAATCTGATTGAGAATCATCCGCAATCGGTCATAGTCGTCCTTTAAAAGTGTCCCGACAGTTCGCCCAGCCTGCACGAGCCACTCCCGCTCAAACTGCCGTAACTGATAAACTTCACGAATTGCCGCCGCCACCAAACTCTCACTCGGCACAGCACTCACCTGCAACAGCGTCCGTAAAAAATCCAACTCATCCGTAAACCCAATCACCTCATCCGGGTCACACCGATACACCGCCTGATGCACCTGCGGCGGTCGCGGCGGCAAATGCTGATAGCAGCGTCCGTCCAAATTACCGCGATTATCAGATGTCTGAAACCCCACAATCGCCACCCGAAACTCAGTCTTTAGCATGGCAAAAATCTGCGGCTGCTGCTGTCGCAAATCCTCCAGCGACATGCCCAATGCCCGCGCCCGATGCACCGAGTCAATCGGGCTAGTCGTCGCGTGATAAACCACACCATAAATCTGATTGCCCGCTTCCTCATCAAAGGATTTCACCCAGCTACCAAAGGGTGGCATGGCCGGAAAGCTCAAATCCTCCGGCTCAAGACATTGAGCCAGGAACTCAGTTGTGGCTGTTTCGATTACCTCAGCCAGGTGGGCTGGATGACGCACACGGTCAGTCAGCTGCGGTAGAGGAAGACGCATAGTTACACGGTACACATGTATTTAGTACATTAGCACCATGTCTAGAAAATGACCCAGGCACACCCTACTTTTTCTTGCCGCGCTTAGGTTTAATGACTTCAATTTCAGACATGCGGAAGGTCACCAGCTTATCCCAGTTTCCCCCCTCAAATAGCACCGCTACCCTACCATCAGTGATCCGCTGTACCAATCCTTGAAACCCATAGTAGGTATCGTTTACGTTCGTCACCTTCACAGGAGAGCCGGGCAGAATGATCATGGGCTATCGCATCATTAGAGTGTCAGCTACTAGTCTAATACCTAGTCAGGGCTTAGGGGCTCCCTTTGATACCGCTCGGAAAACGCAGGTTACATTGCAGCCATTTCTGTAGGAGTCGGATATTTCTAAAACTTTAGCCGGTGCTGAAAATTCGCCACCGATTCCACAATGCCAATGGCAATAAAATTCGTTAGCAGTGACGAGCGTCCATAGCTCATCCAGGGCAGCGGAATGCCCGTAATCGGTGCCAGTCCAATGGTCATACCGATATTCACCACCACCTGGAACACGATCATCGACAGGACTCCGATGGCCAAAAGCGAACCAAAATTGTCCTTAGCATTTTGGGCAATAATGATCAGCCGCAAACAGATAAACCAAAATGCTAACACTACGGCCAGCGCTCCCATAAACCCGAGTTCTTCCCCCAGGGCAGAGAAAATAAAGTCCGTGTGTTGTTCAGGAATAAAGCTGAGCTGGGTTTGGGTGCCATGGAATAACCCACGTCCCCAGAGCTGCCCAGACCCAATGGCAATGCGAGACTGGATCAGGTGATAGCCACCGCCCAGGGGATCTTGTTCAGGATGCAAAAACAGTGTGAGACGATCCCGCTGATAGTCTTGCAACAGACTCCACAGTAACTCACCAATTTTGCCCGCAATGGAGTTTATAACGACGATGATCAAGGTGCTATACCAGCGCAGTGGCAGGGTCATCCAGGCAATAACGCCAGCCAAAATCACCCACCCAATCCACACGGGCACTGAAAAGTTGAATATGATCGCCGCCACAATGGGTGATATCAACAGCACCAGCCACCCTGGGTTCATATTGCTCCAATAGAGCATGCCTAAAACGATGGCACCAAAGACAAGGGACGTGCCCAAGTCTGGTTGTAAAAAGATCAGCGCCCACGGTACGGCGGTAATGCCCAACGCTTTGAGCAAACCGCCCAGGGTGGTTGACTCGCGATCTTTAAGGGTGGCCGCCAGGGTAATGATGAGACCGACCTTAGCAAACTCTGAAGGCTGAATATTGAAGCCACCGATACTGATCCAGCTTTGGGCACCGTTGCCCACGGTACCGATGAGCATCACCGCAACCAACGAAATGTTGGTGATTAGATAAATTACCCAGCGCCATTCCAGCAGAGATTCGTAACGGGTGCGGGCCAACCACAGACAGAGAACAATCCCTAACACACACATGATCACGTGGTTCCAGGCTAGACCGGCCTCCCCCGTGTACAGCCGGGTACTGGCAATCAATAGGCTAGAAAAAAGCGTTATCCCCACAGGGAACAACAGCAACAGCCAGTCAATGCCGCGCCAGGGGTGCAATGAGCGATGAAACCATTTACCTAGGAATGTGGTTTGCGCCATAAGAGCAACACCAATGGAGAAAATCATTATTGTCGTAGGGGCGCTACATGCAGCGCCCCTACGACACGGACAAATACCCTACGTTAGTGCCGCTATGGAAACCTTAGCCGCTACCTGTTGAGAAATTTTAGTCAGCGCTTCGGCGGCGGCTGAATCGGGCTGGGCGAGCACAATGGGTTTCCCCGCATCTCCCCCGGCTCGAACAGGCATCTCTAGGGGCACACAGCCCAACAGAGATACCCCCAATGTTTCAGCGGCTTTTGCCCCGCCTCCGGAGCCAAAAATGTCGTAGCTTTTGTCCGGCATATCGGGGGGAACAAAATAGCTCATGTTTTCCACGATGCCCAATATTCGCACATTGAGCTGCTCAAACATTTTTAAACCGCGACGGGCGTCTGACAGGGCAACATCTTGGGGTGTGGTGACAATAACCACACCCGCCATGGGCACCGCCTGGGCCATGGTGAGCTGAGCATCACCAGTGCCAGGGGGCATATCCACAATTAGATAGTCCAGTTCTCCCCACTGCACCTGGTACAAAAACTGGCGAATGATGCCATTGAGCATGGGGCCTCGCCACACCTCTGGCTGAGCGGTGTCGATCAAAAAACCCATGGACACAAGTGTGACCCCATGGTTAAACGCAGTCTCTAACTCTTGCTGACCGTCAGTTCCATCCCTGACCACGACGTTGCCGTCCTTTAAACCCATCATGATGGGGGCATTGGGACCATAGATATCGGCATCGAGCAGCCCCACTTTGGCCCCTGCTTTGGCGAGGCAAACGGCCAGATTGACGGCCACAGTGCTTTTGCCAACACCGCCTTTACCACTGGAGACGGCCAAAATATTTTTAACCTGGTCAATGCCTTGCTGATCGGGTAGCAGAGACTTTTGCTGGGGGGTTTCGGCGGTGACATCTACCGCAACGGAGGCTACGCCTGGTAACGCCTTAACGGCTTTCTCACAGTCTTCAACAATAAATTCTTTGAGCGGGCAGGCCGGTGTGGTTAATACCAGGGTGAAACTCACCTGACCGTCATCAACGGTCACGTTGCGAATCATATTGAGCTCCACTAAGCTTTTCTGCAGCTCAGGATCTTGAACGGGGCGCAGAGCGTCCAGAATTGCCTCGGTTGTCGGCATCATGATTGTGAAAAACGTTTATGAACGGACCAGCAAAGATTGTTTGCAATCCATTCTAAGGCTTCATGCCCGATGCCATACAGGCTTGGTTTTTAATGGTTTAGCTAAAGATGTCTCGATATTGCTTGGGCACAATGGTGGACGTGGTAGCCTGCTCTGCTGCCTGAGCTAGGGCAGCGGCGACTCTGGCGGCGTAGGGGCGCAAAAATGACCAGGCCACAGGCGACAACCAACCTTTTAACTCAATTGAGTAAGAAATTCGGGTACCACACAGGGCAGACTCCAGTCGATAAACGGCCCGCTCTTCTAGGCCTGGCACTGGAAAAATACGCAGACTGATATATTCACCGGGCAACACGCCCTCAACAAATATTTTGATTGGCACCGGGACCCAGTGGGTAAACACTCGATAAATGAGACCGGGCTTGGCTTGCTGACCGTTGGGGGCATTGGTCCCTGTAATTAGGGGGTGCCAAGACGCTAACCCGGCTAGGTCGTTCATTTTTTGCCAAAGTACGTCCACTGAGGCGGTACTGCTGACCTGATAGTGTTTTTCCAGCGTCCGCTGACTCCTCTGAATTAGGGCTGATTGTCCGGCAGCCTGGGGAGTGGGGCGATGGAAATGCTGTTTAAGTGACTGGAACCAGAGTCGAAGCATAGATGCGCGGGCGTTCTGCCAAATGGATCGCTTCCTTACCGTCCAAAACGCGGTCAGTGCGGTTGGCAAACGACCGGTCAATCGGGTGTTGAACACGTATTTTTTATCGTTGGAAGACATTTTAACCCTGGGTTAACCTTTGCCTCTCTTAATAACTTGGGGAGAAGGGTGGAAACGGTCTTTCCCCATAGCTTCAAGCTTTTGTCAAGGATTGTCACACTGTGTGTCAACTTGGTTAAAAAAGTCCAAAATCGTGATTAATTATCATTACTAACTGCATTCCTTCGCCTTTATTTTTAGGTAGGTTTGGGAACAGGCTCAGCTCCATAAAGCTACATAGATAGGCTTAATGGTCAGTGAGTCGGCAGCGTCAGTTTTATTAATCTTGTTTTTTTAGCTCTGGATCGCCATGGTCATCGCTTCTACGCAGAATTCTACGCAGAAGGTCTCTAGTCCCGTTGCTCCTCCGAGTGATTCACGCGAGCGCGTGAGCCAAGGATTTAAGGGTCTACAGGATCGAATTTGTCAGAAGCTGGCTAAGGTTGATGGCGCAGGCCAATTTATGGAAGACCAGTGGACACGCCCCGATGGTGGCGGCGGTCGCTCCAGGGTCATGAAGCAAGGTGACGTCTTTGAGCAGGGCGGCGTTAACTTTTCGGAAGTGTGGGGCGACCGTCTCCCGCCTTCAATTTTGATGCAGCGTCCCGAAGCCGAAGGGCATGGCTTCTATGCAACGGGAACGTCCATGGTGTTGCATCCTCGCAGTCCCTATATCCCCACGGTTCATCTAAACTATCGCTACTTTGAGGCTGGCCCAGTTTGGTGGTTTGGCGGTGGTATTGATCTCACGCCTTACTACCCCTTCGAGGAGGATGTAGCGCAATTTCATCGCACGCTGAAAGAGGCTTGCGATCGCAACCATCCTGAGTATTACAACACCTTCAAACGCTGGTGCGATGAGTACTTTTATCTAAAGCACCGCCAAGAAACCCGTGGCGTTGGTGGCGTTTTCTTTGACTATCAAGACGGCACCGGTGAGCTGTATCGCGGCCCC
>CALBPH010000513.1 GCA_937899365.1 uncultured Leptolyngbya sp. | reverse complement strand
GATGACACGACTTTAGGCTGGCAATGGCGACCGTTTGTACAGGTAAGTGATCAGCTGGCTGCCACGCTAGCCAGAGCTCTGAGCTATCGTCCTAGCGATCGCTATCAGTCAGTCAGTGAGATGCTCCAAGCGTTACAAGGGCCTGGTTCGGTACCCAGCCCTGCACCACAACCAATCGCAAAAACACAACAATCGCCGGTTTCTGAAATGCGGACGGTGGCGGTTAGCAGTCCGATGACAACCCCGGCAACAACAGTGGGTGCTCAGGGAGTGAACCGCTCAGGCCCTCGAACGTCTGTTTCTAGAACTAAGGTGATGACATCGTCAAAACCGCAGGGTGGATTGGATAATCCGTTAGTTTTGACGGCAATGTTTTTGGGAGCGACGGCCTTGGCCGGTGTGGGTGGCTGGGCGACGGTTAATTATGTCTTGAAACCGGAACCGCCTGCCCAGGAGAGTATTCAACCACTGCCACCACCGGAGGAGCTGGAAACTACGGACAGCCCAACGGCAGCACCAACACCCAAGCCGTTGGAGCCCGATGGCCCCACTAACTACACCTCTGCGTTAGAGCTAGCAGCGGGAGACCAAAAAATCGTTGAGGGAGGCATTAAGCGGGGCGATACTATCAACTATGAGTTTGAGGGGAAAGCGGGACAAACCCTACGCACCTCCCTAGAGGGTGATGGGGTTATTCTGTCGGTGCTAGATGCTGATGGCAAAGCATTACGCGGTGGTCGTCAGGTGTTGGATTGGCAAGGGGAGCTGCCCGAGGATGGGCGCTACAGTGTGCAAGTGCAGACTACCCGTGGCACAGAGCAAGGAACCTATGAGTTGGGCCTAGCCCTGACTACTGCAGAATCTGACACACCTGATGAGGACACCAGTGTACCTTTGCCAACCGATGGGGATGAGCAACCGGGTGGCGATACTGGGACAGATACGGATGGGTCTGAAGATGGGGCTGGTGAATCTGATAGTGAACCGCCAGAGGTACAAGAACAAGTTTCTTCGCAACGAGTACTGTTTCCTGAAGGGCAAACGAGCACACTGTTGGCTAACTCTATCGGGCCAGGTCGAGTGCAAAAATATGTGATCAATGCCCAGCAGGGACAGATTATTACGGTGAAAATCACCCAGGCTAGCGGCCCGGTCACATTTGATGTGTCGTTCCCAGGTGGAGAGGCAATTGCTGATGCTGAAGGGGTGTTGTATTGGAACAGCTATTTACCTTTGGGTGGAGATTATGAGGTAGATGTGCGCTCAAGCAGCGCGGCGGAGTTTACCTTGGATGTTCAAATTATTGGTCAGGGAAATTCATAGTTCTATTTTTTGTGGGGACGTTCCCTGGAACGTCCCCACAAAAAAATAATGGGCAATGACACGCATATGGAAAGGGAAGAATGGGAAACGGATTATTGATTGCGGCGACAGATACGGAATGTGGGAAGACAGTGTTGACCTGCGCTCTGATAGCTTATTGGCGACAGTATTGCTCGCCTCGACCATTGGGGGTACTAAAGCCCATTCAGTCGGGTGAAGGCGATCGGGAGTTGTTTCAACAATTATTTGAGTTGGAGCAGTCACTGGAGGAGTTAAATCCAGTTTTCTATCAGGCTCCGTTGGCACCGCCGATTGCTGCAGCGTTGGAAAATACTACGGTGGATTTGGCTCCGGCCTGGCAGCGATATACAACCTTGAAACAGCAGTGTGATTGGTTGCTGGTGGAAGGACTGGGGGGACTAGGGTCACCGATTACGGATGAGATGACTGTGGTGGATATGGCAGCAGATTGGCGGCTGCCGGTGGTGCTAGTGGTGCCGGTAAAGCTGGGTGCGATCGCAAACGCCGTCGCCAATGTAGCCCTAGCCCGCCAACACCGCCTACAGCTCCAAGGCATTGTCCTCAACTGCACCACCCCCGAAGCTGAAAAGAATCTGGAGCGACTCGCCCCAGCGGACATGATCAGCAACCTCACCCACGTTCCAATGCTCGGTGTGCTGCCCTACCTGAGTGATCCAATGGATCTAAACCAGCTCAGCTCAGCTGCTCGCGGGCTCACCCTAGAGACCATCATGCCCGCAGCATTCTGGGTGGCAAGATAGTCAGCATCTCATCAACTAGATGCTTAGCAACGCCAATCTAGCAACGCCAATATTTATATACTTAATAGCTGTAACGTTTGTGTCTGCTCAGATCCCATGGTTTCTACGCTGCCCATTAATACACAAATCTCCAAAGCACCGCCCCAAGTGCGAGCCAAGATTCAAACCCTACAATCCCAATTAGTACAGTGGCGGCGCCACCTGCACCAGCGACCTGAACTAGGGTTTGAAGAGACTCTGACAGCTGACTTTATTACCCAGCAGCTAACAACATGGGGGATTGAACACCAGACCGGTATTGCCAAGACAGGTATCGTCGCCACGGTTCAAGGCACCCAACCAGGGCCAGTATTGGCCATCCGAGCCGACATGGACGCTCTGCCT
>CALBPH010000512.1 GCA_937899365.1 uncultured Leptolyngbya sp. | reverse complement strand
GCACACCGTCACGGTTGGGACAGGTTCGTCAGCAGATGCCATCTTTAAACCACCGGGTGGTTGCCTAAGAAGCAAACCATCCAAGGTGACATTTTTTCTTTAAAGAAAGCGATAAACCCGCTCGTAATGAGCCAATGGCAGCGAGCTAACTCATGTAGAGTAAACAGGATGAGTTAGTTTCTACGGTTCACATGATCGATCTAACCGGTGTGCTGTCAGGCATAGGAAGCAGTTTACCTGTGCTGGCAGAAGTCAATGAAGCTGAACTGGGGCCCTTGGTCTTAGCCAGCGTGTTGCTTAGCCTGATTGTTATTTACCTGGCAGCTAAGCTTGGTGGAGAGCTCTGCGCTCGGGTTAACTTACCATCTGTTTTGGGTGAACTAGTCGGTGGTGTGGTGGTGGGCGTCTCGGCCCTCAACTTGATTGTTTTTCCAGAAGGAGCCGAACCTGTCCATTCATTCCTGATGGATTTTGTCCAGCTCACGGCCAACTTAGAGCCAGACGCTCTCCTGACCGTATTCAAAAGTCAAAGTGAGGTCGTCTCCATCCTCGCTGAGATTGGGGTCATCATCTTACTATTTGAAATTGGCTTAGAATCGGACCTCAAAGAACTCATTCGCGTTGGCCCACAGGCAGCCGTGGTTGCCATTGTGGGTGTGGTGGTGCCCTTTGTAGCAGGCACCGTCGGACTAATTGCCTTCTTTGGTGTAGAAACAATTCCAGCTGTATTTGCTGGGGCCGCACTCACCGCGACAAGCATCGGTATTACCGCTAAGGTTTTAGCCGAGCTGCAAACCCTCAGCTCACGCGAGGGGCAAATAATCATTGGGGCAGCCGTTCTTGACGATGTCTTGGGCATTATTGTCCTGGCGGTGGTGGCCAGTCTGGCTAAAACCGGTGAGATCGAAATAACCAACGTTATTTTTCTAATTATTGGCGCAGCCGTATTTTTAGTCGGTTCGATTTTGCTCGGGCGATTGCTCAGTCCGCTGTTTGTCGGTCTAGTCGACCAGATGCAAACCCGTGGTCAGGTTTTGATTAGCTCCCTAGTATTTGCCTTTGTTCTGTCTTACATTGCAGCGGCCATTCAGCTAGAAGCGATTTTGGGGGCATTTGCAGCCGGACTGATTTTAGCTGAAACCACTAAGCGCAAGGAGCTAGAAGAACAAATCAGCCCCATTGCGGACATGCTAGTGCCCGTCTTTTTTGTGACCGTCGGTGCCCACACTGACATCAGCGTGCTCAATCCGCTGAACCCAGCTAATCGAGAAGGTCTGGTCATTGCCTCATTTCTGGTCATTGTTGCCATCATTGGCAAAGTTATCACCGGGTTTACCGTCTTTGGGCAAGAGGGTATCAACCGACTTGCCATTGGTGTTGGCATGATTCCGCGAGGAGAGGTTGGTCTGGTATTTGCGGGTGTAGGTGCAGCCAGCGGTGTCTTATCTGAATCATTAGATGCCGCCATCATTGTGATGGTTATTTTTACAACATTTGTAGCGCCACCCTTGCTGCGGGTTGTCTTTGAGAATGATGACAATGACCCCAGTGGTGCTGAGGCAACCCAGGAAATGGCGGAGGCTACCGCAGACTAAAAAAGGAACAAGGATCCAATAGATATCACACCTAGATATCAGAACAGCACTATCGGCAGGCACACAGCTGGCGCTGAGGCCTAGAACCTGGCCCCAGCTTTGCCGTATCAACTTTTTCTCGCCCCTCAGACAGATTCGTCAAACCTGTTGATGCCTGTCGGTGGGGTGAGCGCATATTATGGGCTATCCAGGCGTACTCTGTGGCATCTGCCAGGTTCGTGAGGACAACGGAACTTTCTGAACGCCTGAACTGACAGAAGCTAACATGACACGCAATCGACGGATATAGTCATCGGTTGCTATGGCGTTAGATATTGAGCCGTATTCATCACAATGGCTGAACCTATGCCCCTACCTAGTCGAACTTACGTAATATTGCTTAAACGTTTTGTATGAGACTAAAATCTAACGGAAAATCCGACTAAACTCTAAGCAGCGTAAAATACCTAAAGCAGTAAGCGTCCTTAGCTATGACAAAATTCCTTCAAATGCCCACACAAACAGGTAAAATCGGCGTTTTTGACAGTGGTGTTGGAGGATTAACGGTATTACGGGAGATTGTGGCCCATCTTCCTGCTGAATCTCTGCTTTACTTTGGCGATACAGCCCGCGTGCCCTACGGCGATCGTTCAAAGACAGAGCTGGTGCAGTTTGTGCGGGAAATTATTACCTGGATGCAGGGCCAGGGCGTAAAGATGGTGGTGATGGCCTGTAATACAAGTTCGGCGCTGGCGTTGGAGACAGTCCGTGCCGAGTTTGATATGCCCATTCTTGGAATTATTCTGCCGGGGGCAAGGGCAGCGGCAAAAGCGGGTAAGCGTATTGGCGTAATTTCGACAGTCGCCACGGCCGAGAGTAATGCTTATAAGCAAGCTATTTTAGAAGCGTCGCCAATGGCTAAGGTTTGGCAGGTAGGCTGTCCTGATTTTGTCCCCCTCATTGAGAAAAGCCGCATCGATGATCCTTACACACGGGCAGTGGCCACGGATTATCTAAAGCCTTTGATGGCAGCTATCATCGATACCCTAGTGTACGGCTGCACCCACTATCCTCACCTGGCACCGCTGATGGACCAGATTTTACCGCCGTCGATTACGGTCATTAACCCAGCGAATTCCTTGGTGTCTGCCATGGCCAAGGAGTTGGATATTCTGGGGTTGCGTAACAATGGCTCAAAGTTAGATACCGATTTTTATGTGAGCGGTGATCCAGACCAGTTTGCTGAGGTTTCGGGTCAATGGATCGGCTTTAAACCTGACGTCCAGCAGGTCAGTTTGTCGGTGTTAGAAGGACTTGCGATCGCACAGTCCGTCTAATCCCACCCTAGCTTTTCCCCATAGTGCACAACATCGAGGAGCATCAAAGCCTTTGAATACAAACATCGGGGGCGCAGTATACTGCGCCCCCGATGTTTGTTTGTTTGTATTAGGCAGATAATCAACTAAGCTTAGCCAGCCAGTGCCGCCAGCACCTTGTCATGGATTTCACCATTGCTGACAATAACGCCCTGGTTATCCACAAAGCGAGGCTCCTTGGAAAAGTCCAGGGTTTTACCATGCATGTCGGTTACTTTTCCACCGGCTTCTTCGATGACCAGTACCCCAGCGGCATGATCCCAAATCTTCTCACGATAGTCGGGATACTTAGCAGAGGGTAGGCGCAGATATAGCACCGCATTACCAGAGGCAACTGCACCATATTTAGCCTGGCTGTCCATGCGGATAGAGTCAGTGGTAATACCCGCGGCCTGAGCAATGCGGGAATGGAGTTCCTGATCGCCATGGGCCACACTTTCGACAAAGCGGAAGTTCTCAGTATCTGATGATGAGGTAACGGAAATTTTCTCAGGGTTGCTACCGTCCATGTTCATCATCATGGCCCCTTCCCCCCGAATGGCCACAAACAAGATGCCAGAACGATCGCCGAGTTTCAGGGCAGGACAGCCCAAGATTCCCACTTTGATATCACCATCTTCGACCATGGCCAGGGCAACCGCATACTGATCGCCCCGCAAAAAGCCCTTAGTGCCATCGATGGGATCTAGGGTCCAATAACGGGGGCTAACGTCGCCATTACCCTGGTCAATCCACCCAGGAATCTGCTCATCGGTAGCGTCAGGAAGTACGGTTTTTACATAGCCAGTCACCTGGGTCAGGCGAGCGGCCATCTCTGGGGTTCTCAGATCGTCAGCATCTTCTTCACCAACGATGGGATCGCTGGGAAAGGCATCTTTGATCAGTTTGCAGACAATGGCCTGGGCACCAAAATCAGCCACAGTGACTGGGCTTTTATCAGATTTTTCAATAGCTTCGGGGACCATTTCAGCCCGAACTTTTTCACATACTGTAGCCGCAGCTTGAACCGCTGCGATCGCAATTTCTTTTTCCTTTTCGTAAGCCATAATCAATAACGATAAAGAATTAACACAAATACGATGACTCCCTGCACAGTTTACCGAAATACACTTATCCCTTCAGTAGAATATTGGTGAATTTATTTGGATATGGTGAGCGAATCACAGTGGGCAATCCAGGCACGGGTGCCAAAATAACCACAGCTGAGACTAGCAACCTGGCTGGCCTGGGTGAGGGCGGCTAAAAAATCCCCTGCCCAGCCATGGCAAAATGCCCCATGGAAGATATCCCCAGCCCCCAGGGTATCGACCACGTCTGTGGCCGGGACCGCCAGCTCCCTCACCTGCCCCCGGTCACTGACCACAATCGGAGCCTCGCCCTGGGTAATGGCGACATACGGTATCCCCAGGCTCTGTAGATAGAGCAGAGCATCTGAATTATCTGGCGGCTGAAAATTTGCTGAGGCAATCACCACGGTGGCCAGGGAAAGCACCTGATCAAACTCTGGCTTCCAACTGCCTGCATCGACCACAACGGGAATCCCCAAGGGTTTTGCCATTGACGCAATCTGTCGGCTCAATGCCATTTGATGCCCGTCCAAAAGCACCACATCTATATGAGATAGGGCATCTATGGACCGGGGCTCTACCTGTAGCCCCACCGCATTGCGGGAGATGACCGCCCGTTCGCCTGCCTGAGACACCACAATCGAAGAGACGGGCGGCGGGTCGGTGCGAGCAGGGGTGAGATCCGTTAGGCTCACTCCCCCATGGGCCATATCCTCCCGCAGCAGTGCTGTCACCGGATGTTGCCCCACCGAAGCCATCACTGTTGCCTGGCCCCCTAAGGCCGCAAAGGCGACGGCGGCGTTGGTTGCGGGGCCACCCGCGACCATCATGGCGGCCTGGGCCACTAGTTTTTCATTAGCCTGGGGCGGTCGCTGCGCCTGGTAGATGCAGTCCAGGGTCATGAGACCCACAAATAATCCCTGCATAGTGATGAATTATGGGCGGTTGAAACTATATTAGTGCCCATGATTTTTTACCACCTATTGGAGCTGTCAGGGGCATCTGTCAGGTTGGCTCACCTGGAGCGTTTTACCCATGGCCTAAACCATGGGCACCAAGCGATAAACTCAAAACTAAGACTTCAAATTCGGCGTTGCTGATCCCCGGTATGATTTTATCGGCGAGATACTGACCTATGGTGTACCTCACCGATCGATTCATCCGCTAAATCAGCAACGGCTCAAACTCTGTACCTTGTCTGACTCCCTGCTTCCCAACGCCCAATCTGCTGGCACCCTCTACCTCGTTGCTACGCCCATCGGCAACCTTGAAGACATTACGTTTCGAGCGGTTCGGATCCTTAAGGAGGCGACCCTGATCGCAGCTGAAGATACGCGCCACACCGGAAAGCTGCTGCATCATTTTCAGATCGAAACGCCGCAAATTAGCTACCACGAGCACAACGCCCAGACTCGGATTCCCCAGCTAATTGAAAAACTACAGGCGGGTCAAACCATTGCGCTGGTCAGCGATGCGGGGATGCCAGGAATTTCCGATCCGGGCTATGAACTGGTGTGTGCCTGTGCCGAGGCCAATATTGTGGTGAGTCCCATTCCAGGCCCTGCCGCGGTGGTCAGTGCCATTGCCGCGTCGGCCTTGCCATCAGATCGGTTTACCTTTGAGGGATTTTTGCCCGTAAAGGGGAAAAACCGCGCTGAACGTCTGACACAGTTTGCCAAAGAGCCACGCACAATGGTGCTCTATGAAAGTCCCCATCGATTGCTCAAAACCCTGACTGATTTGCAAACCTATTTAGGCGCTGATCGGCCAATCACTGTGGCGAGGGAACTGACCAAGCGCTATGAGGAATTTTGGCGGGGGACCATCAGTGGAGCGCTGGAGCATTTTACGGTGAACGAGCCTAGGGGTGAGTTTACGATTGCGATCGCAGGCCACACCGCCATACCAGAAACTATCTCCGAAACCGAGCTACTCCAAAAGCTACAGTCATTGATTACCCAAGGACTCTCCCCATCCAAAGCGAGCCGACAACTAGCCCAAGAAACCGGAATTGCTAAGCGAGAGATTTATCAGCTGAGCCTCACCATAAAACAAGAAAAATAGGTTTGAAGCTCCAACATCTGCCTAACCTCTATGAGACCGATTAGGACACGGCTATTGAGCCCATAGCAACGCTCCAAAGGCCCGATGAAAGGCCCCCGAGAACTGTCGTTGTTACGCCAAGTCCGAATACATTAACCCCAATTAAAAATAGACAATCCTGTAGGGGCACACCCTTATGGATTCCCATCGATACAGCTCACTAAC
>CALBPH010000511.1 GCA_937899365.1 uncultured Leptolyngbya sp. | reverse complement strand
GGTGGTCCACAGTGACCCAAGCCAAGGCCCAAACAAGGAGCCCCCGGCCAGGTTTAGCACCGTAGAGGGCAGAATCAATACCGTTGCAACCGTATAGATCACGCGGAACGACGATCGATAGCTCGGGCGCTCGTTCAGAAGACATCTGGGATACAGCGGCGGCAGAATAGGCGATGCCAGACGCACTCTGGATGGGGGGCATGGCTACGGTGGCAGCGGCAAAGCCAGTATAGATCTCGGTCTAGACCATGCTATCTCCAGAGGGAAGGGAAATTGCTTAGATTCTATTGCTTAGATTCTGTGGCCAATCCGGTGTTTGGCCCTAGGGCGACTAGCGTTCGGTGCTCTCTAGGGGCAACGCTGGGGCTGCTGCCGGAGCATACCGCTGTTGAATGGCGTCCATGCCCATGTATAGCCCTTGGGTATCGGGCCAGCCGACAAACCCGGCAAACCGGCAGTGGTTCTGGGCATCGGCTAGAAACACATGGTGGATGCCCAGGGGATGACGCCAGGTACGGAGGGTAAAGCCGTTGGCTAGGTTGGCCCAAATGGCGGCTCGGCTAAAGTCGCGCAGATGGGCATCGGTGATGCCGGGAATGGTTTGTAGCTGGCTGATAATGGCATCTTCTAGGGGCACAGCAGCTGTGCCCCCAGACACTCCAGAAACCTCAGGCAGGGTGGTCCAAAAGTGCTGAATAGCGGCGATGACGTCGGGGTGATCTTTAGTATTGTCGTGGCGGATGCCGCTGAGCTGGGTGTAGCGGGCATGGCGAAACTGGGAGCATTGGATGGGGACGGTGCCATCGCTGCCGCCATCGTAGTCGCTGGCAATGGTTTGCACGGGCAGGTGGCGGGCCAGCTGTTCTGCTATGGGACGACGGTTGGTGCCCAGGTCTCGGGCAATGCCGATGCCCCAGCGAAATGGGTCAAAAATGCGACCCAGGTCGGCTCCGCCCACGGGGGAGCTAACCAAGCTGACCGATGTAATTTGGGGCCACCATTCGGGATGGCGCTGCAGCAGCTCTAGCCAGATTAGACCACCCATGGAATGGCCGATAATCCGCCAGGGACGCTCCGGGTGGTGCTGTTGGGTTGCGATCGCAACCTGTTCCACCTGCTCTATTAAAGGTTCTATCCGCCACCAGGTTTTAACCAACCCCAAATTGGGGGCAATGACCTCCGTATGCTCATCTGCCAGGGACTGACCCAGCCGGTATACCCGTCGGGTGGTATCGTGCCAGCCGTGCTGCACAAATAAAACATAAGGAGATGATTGGGGCACTGCCATTGCGGTTGAGCTCAAAAATCCGATGTCAAAATCATGTCATCCAGAGGGTTAGCCCGTGATTAGGTCGGTGCTGCTGACCCTCTGGATGTTTTTTTATCTGAGAAATGCTTGATGTACCGCATTCTAATTTGATCGGTGCATCCTCAAATCAGCAGTGGTATTAAGCCTACGTTCAGGTTGAACATCTATACCCTGAGGTATGCTAAGTGCTGAGTGTTTCTTTCCGTTGCACTTAACTCACTAGAGACTTAAGCTACGTTGTTGTTGATTTTAATCAAAAATTTTCTGACTCCGCTGGCCCGGTGTGACACCTAACCGTCATCAGGCTAATTTCATCCTAAAAATCAACAACGCCCCCCACCCTTGAGGACATCTACGTGTTACGAAATTTTATTACCGACTTTAAAGTAGTGTTTGAGCGGGACCCAGCTGCCCGCAATGCTCTGGAAGTCTTATTTTGCTATCCAGGCCTCCATGCCCTACTGCTCTATCGCCTGGCCCATAATCTATGGAATTTGGGTCTACCGTTTGTCCCCAGATTCATATCCCACGTAGCCCGACTGATTACCGGGATCGAAATTCATCCAGGGGCTACCATTGGTCAAGGGGTATTTATCGATCATGGCATGGGTGTGGTGATTGGTGAAACCGCTACAGTAGGAGACTATTCCTTGATTTATCAAGGTGTGACCCTGGGGGGGACCGGCAAAGAAACTGGCAAGCGTCACCCCACCGTGGGTATGCAAGTGGTGGTGGGTGCCGGAGCCAAAGTCCTTGGTAATATTCAAATTGGTGACAACGCTCGTGTTGGGGCCGGTTCAGTTGTCCTTAGGGATGTTCCATCTGGCTGCACCGTAGTCGGTGTGCCCGGTCGAGTGGTCCATCGTTCCAGCCGGTCTGGCCCTCTCGAGCACGGCCAGCTCCCCGACTCTGAAGCCGCCGTGATTCGCACCTTGGTAGATCGGATTGAAGTTTTGGAGCGGCAAATCGTTCAGCTCCAGAAATCGTCAGCTCCCCCGTCTCTTCCCCTGGGTCTGGTACCCACAACGACTCAGCCGTCACAGGAGTCTGATGATGGGGACTGTTGCCGATTAAAAGATCGAGCTATCGAAGAATTTTTAGACGGTTGTCAGCAGCGATGAGCCTGCGAGCAGTCTCGATTGCCTCTAGGGATTAACCGTCTCGACGCTCCATTCGTCTGACTTGCGCTCATAGATATACCTATCCTGGGGATTGCCACGCAGGGTTAAGTGATCCACACGATCGGGGATTAACAACAGTACATAAAAACTATCTGGAGGTTGTTCTGCCCCCTCACTAACGGGTTCAAATTCTGTTTCGTTGGCCCTGGTTTGACCTGGGTGGGGCCAGTAAAACTGCTGGCGAGCCTTGGCTGACATGGCCTGCCACGCCTTAGAACGTAGGGCTTCAACATCGTTGTTTGGATCCAGCAGCGTCAGTCTGCCCGCAATGCGAAACTGTTCGCGGGTAACTGTGAAATACCAGCAGGCTTCAGCCCAGGGGTTGGCGCGAACCTGTTGAACTTTCTCGCTGCGACCATCGGTGACCATTTGCAAGGCTTCACCAACAAACCCACGAAAAACCACGGTACGATTAGAGGGTTTACCGCCAATGTTGATGGTAGCTAGTTGCAAATACCGGCAGTAGGCTCGGGCACGATTGCGGTGCAGGGCGCGAGCTAAGGCAGGTCGCCAAGGGGCTAGCGGCATCATATATTTTTAACTCCTAAGAAAAGATTTACGGCTATTAGCGGTTTTGTCGCTCCATAGTAAGCGGCAAAATGTTGATTATTGCGGTAATGGTTAGGTAATGGTTAGCTGACAACCTGCCTGTGAGGGCAAACTATCGGACGCAGGTAATAAAGTTGATAAACTCAAGCCCATACTAGAGCGTTGTGTACTAAGCAAACCTTGGAAGACAGCCGTAACAAAGGAGATCGCCTGTAAGGCCATGACTGCCACTGTGTTACTCATACTGGGAATAGTTTTCCTGGTCGTTGGAGCCGATTTTTTAGTGAGAGGTGCCTCCAACCTGGCAGCTATGGCGCGTATCTCCCCCCTGGTGATTGGCCTGACGGTGGTTGCGTTTGGTACCAGTGCCCCCGAACTTGCTGTTAGTCTGCATGCCTCATTTACCAGCCAGGCCGATCTGGCCGTTGGCAACGTTGTCGGTAGCAATATCTGCAATGTGTTGTTGATTTTGGGGGCATCTGCCCTAGTGGCTCCGTTGGTGGTCGCTCAGCAGCTAGTGCGACTGGATGTGCCCATCATGATTGGGGTCTCTGGGCTGGTCTTTTTCTTTGGCATTGATGGCTCTATCGGCACCTCCGACGGTGTCGTTTTATTTGTAGGGGGGGTCAGCTACACCCTATTTTTGCTGTTTCAAAGCCGCCGTGAGGAAAACCCTGAGGTGCAGGATGAATATGCTCAAGAGTATGGCCCTCGGGAGTTTTCTTGGGCCAAGGTCAGTGTAGAGCTGCTGGCCTTTGTGGGGGGGATGATCTGTTAGGTGCTGGGGTCGCAGCTGTTGGTAAAAGGGGCTGTCACCATTGCCGAAGCCATGGAGATTAACCCTCTGATTATTGGTTTAACCATCGTGGCCCTGGGGACCTCCCTGCCTGAACTGGCCACCTCGATTGTGGCGAGCCTGCGGGGTGAGCGAGACATTGCCGTTGGCAATGTGGTGGGCAGCAATATTTTCAATATTTTGGTGGTCCTGGGGGCCACCAGTGCTTTATCCCCCGGTGGTATTGTCATTGACCCGTCGGTGCTAGCCTTTGATATCCCTGTGATGATCGGGGTGGCTGTCATCTGCTTCCCAATTTGCTTGAATGACAATCTGGTCAGTCGTTGGGAGGGGGGCATGCTGCTGGTATATTACCTGGCCTATACCCTTTACCTGGTGATGAAAACGACCGAGCATGACAGCACAGTTATGTTTGGGGCAGCCCTAAAGTTTGTCATTGTGCCACTGACGATTTTGGGGCTGACGGCGATTACGTTGCGATCGCGTCTCTCCTCTCCCAAATCCAAGGGGCTGTAGCGCTGCCGTCCGTCCGGATAATCAAGGCTAATGTTTAGCTGTCGCAATCGACAAGTAATCGGCCAGGGCAACATTTAAACACCGGGCCAACTCCAGCGGATCTACCCCCAATACCGTACGCCGCTGGTGGGCATATAGCCCCGCTTGGGCATGCCACCACACGGCCCCCAGGACCGCATCGGTTAAGTCATCCCCATTATTACCCTGCTGGGCTTGCCAAGCCCCTTGCTGGGCCATTAATCCACCCATCAGTCCGGTGAGGACATCGCCGCTGCCTCCCCTGGCTAGGGCCGGTGTGCTATCAGGATTGAGCCATAGGTGCTGGCCGACGGCGACGGCCACATTTGCCCCCTTGAGAACAACGGTGGCCCCGGTGGACTGGGCCGCTGCCAGGGCACCGTCATGCCCCACGGCTAGTGTGGGAAATAGGCGCTTAAACTCCCCCGGATGGGGGGTGATTACCGTTGTCCCCTGGCGATTTTTAAGCCCCTCTGCGGTGGTGCCATTGAGACCATCGGCATCCAATAGCAGGGGGGCGGATGCGGCTAATAGTTGGGGCAGCCAGTCTACTTGGGCCAAGCCGGGGCCGCAGGCCACCGCGTTGTATCGGTTTAGAGATAAGGCAGGCAGGGTTGCGATCGCACCCTCAGATGTTTCCTCAGCACCGATTACCAAGGCTCCGGGCAGCTGAGCCACCACCAGTGCTCGGATGCTGTCTGGCACCACCAGGGTGACCATGCCCACCCCGCTGGCCATGGCTCCATGCCCCGCCAGCAGGGCCGCTCCCACATATTGCCGAGAACCAGCAATCACCAGCAGCTGACCCACGGTGTATTTGTGGGCCACCGGGGAGCGCCTTAGGGGAATTGCCCGTAAGGCCCGTTCCGGTACAAGCCGCTGTACCTGGGGCGACTGGCCTAGCACCGCGACAATAG